>NZ_CALBEX010000607.1 GCF_937889215.1 uncultured Limnohabitans sp. | reverse complement strand
CATGCTCAATGGCAGCCATACGGCCATGGCGCTCATGGGTGCCGTGACCGGTAGACCGTTCATTGCCAGCTGCATCGGGGTGCCACACATTCGCACATTCGTGCACCAACTCATGAGCCGCGAAGTCGCGCCACACCTCAGTCGCACCGACTGGGCCGAGTACCGCGACGCGCTGATCGCCCGCTTTGGCAACCCGTATTTGAAACACAGCGTGCACCAGATCGCCACCGACAGTTCGCAAAAAATTCCGCAGCGCTGGCCGCCTTCGGTGCTCGGCCAAATCGCGCAAGGCGCTTCTTTTGAACACCACGCACTGGCGGCTGCCGTGTTCGTGCGCTACACGCTGGGTGTGGACGAGCAAGGCCAAGCCTATGCCCTGAACGACCCGCAAGCTGAAAGCCTCATGGCCATGGGCGCAGCCCAGCGCACCGAACCCGAAGCCTGCGTGCGCGCCCTGCTGGCCAGAGAAGATCTGTGGGGCGGCTCCCTGCCCCAACACACCACATGGATCGCCCACGTCACGCACTGGCACCAACAAGTTCTTCAGCACGGCGTGGACGCCGCAGTCCAGCAATTGTTAGCAGCAAAAGCATGACAAGAACCGCTGCGCATGAACGCCACACCCAGGTTTCCCCGTAGGTCGGCACCTTCAGGTCCGACGTTTGTCCGCCTCGGCACAGGCCTCATGTCGGGGCTAAAGCAACCGACCTACAAAAATGCCAACTCCGTCTTTTGTAGGTCGGTGCCTTCAGGTCCGACATGTACACCCACCCATCACCGATCAAGGCTTGAGCCATGAAAGTCACCGCCGCCCGCGTCATCGTTTGCAGCCCCGGCCGCAACTTTGTCACCCTCAAGATCGAAACCGACCAAGGTGTTTACGGTGTGGGAGATGCCACGCTCAATGGCCGCGAACTGGCCGTGGTCAGCTACCTCGAAGACCATGTTCTGCCATGCCTGATCGGGCGCGACCCGCAGCAGATCGAAGACATCTGGCAATGCCTCTACAAAGGCGCTTACTGGCGGCGCGGCCCAGTGACCATGAGCGCGATTGCCGCCGTGGACACCGCGCTGTGGGACATCAAGGCCAAGGTGGCGAACATGCCGCTGTACCAGCTGCTGGGCGGGCGCAGCCGCACCGGGGTGATGGTCTACGGCCACGCCAATGGCCGCGACACAGCCGAGACGGTGGACGAAGTTTTGCGCCACAAAGAGGAAGGCTACTTGGCGATACGCGCCCAAAGCGGCGTACCGGGCCTGAACAAGGTCTATGGCGTGAGTGGCTACCATGGTGCCAGCCGCATGTACGAACCCGCCGACGGCAACTTGCCCAGCGAACACGACTGGAGCACCGAAAAGTATTTGCGCCACACCCCCAGCCTGTTTGAAGCCGTGCGCGAAGCCGTGGGCCCCGACATCCATTTGCTGCACGACGTGCACCACCGCTTGACGCCCATCGAAGCGGGCCAGCTGGGCAAAGCACTGGAGCCCATGCGCCTGTTCTGGATGGAAGACCCGACGCCCGCCGAGAACCAGGAAGCCTTCCAGTGGATACGCCACCACACCACCACGCCCATTGCGGTGGGCGAAATTTTTAACAGCATCTGGGACTGCAAGACGCTGATCGAGAAACAGCTGATCGACTACATCCGCACCACCGTGGTCCACGCAGGCGGCATCACCCACCTGCGCCGCATCGCCGATTTGGCGAGCCTGTACCAAGTGCGCACCGGCTGCCACGGCGCGACCGATTTGTCACCCGTGTGCATGGGCGCGGCGCTGCACTTTGACACCTGGGTGCCCAACTTTGGCGTGCAAGAGTTCATGCCGCACAGCGAAAAAATGCTCTCGGTCTTCCCACACGACTACCGCTTTGAGCGCGGGATGATGTATTGCGGCGAGTCACCCGGCCACGGCGTGGACATCGACGAGAAGCTGGCCGCCAAGTACCCGTACAAAAGGGCTTATTTGCCGGTAAACAGGCTGCAGCACGATGGGACGCTTTGGAATTGGTGAACACCCTCGCAGGTCGGCACCTTCAGACCCGAGACGCACCGCTTGCGCAAGCATGCCGCCTCCAACTGCACTCAGCAGCCAAGGCTTGCGCCCGTTAGAGCATCCGCGCCAAAGCCGCCTGCAAATGCTCAGATGGCAAACGCTTGAAGCCTGAGCGGGCAAAGCGCTGCAAGCGGCCCTGCATGAAGGCCACCAGCACCGAGGCGGCGACCTGCGCGTCGGTGTTGGACGCAGGGGCTTCGGCGGTTTTGAGCGATTGGCGCAGTTGCGCCTCGATCTTGTCAAACAGCAAGTTGATGCGCTCTTGCAAACGCTCGTGCTCCAGCACCAGGGCTTCGCCGTTCATGACGCGGCTCATGCCGGGGTTTTTTTCGGCAAATTGCAGCAGCAGCGCAACGATGCGCCCCGCCTGCTGGGGGCCGGCAGGCTCGCGGTCGGTGACTTGCCGGATCAGGCCCATGGCCGATTGGTCAACGAAGTCAATCAGGCCTTCGAACATTTGCGCCTTGCTGGCAAAGTGCCGGTACAAAGCCGCTTCGCTCACGCCAATTTTGGCGGCCAAGCCTGCCGTGGTCACGCGTTCGGCGCCGGGCTGCTCGAGCATGGCGGCCAATGTTTGCAATATCTGCAAACGGCGCTCGCCGGGGCGGGGCCGCTTGCGTGCCGGGGTCGCGTCCTCGTCGCGTTCGTGTTCGTGATCTGGGGCTTGTTCTGAATCTGACATGTCTTCCCTTTTTTGTGACGCCGCGCTTGCTGTTGGTCTGGTTTTATCGGCTGCGGATCATGGTGCCGAAGGCTTGCTCCGACAAGACCTCCAGCAGCATGGCGTGGGGCACGCGGCCATCGATGATGTGCACCGCGTTCACGCCGCTTTTGGCCGCGTCCAGTGCGCCCGCTATTTTGGGGATCATGCCGCCACTGATGGTGCCGTCGGCGCACAGCTCGTCGATGCGGCTGGGGGTCAGCTCGGTCAGCAAGTTGCCCTCTTTGTCGAGCACGCCACGGATGTTGGTGAGCATGAGCAGTTTTTCGGCTTGCAGCACGGTGGCCAGTTTGGCCGCCACCACGTCGGCGTTGATGTTGTAGCTTTCGTTGTGCTCACCAAAGCCGATGGGGCTGACGACCGGGATGAAGGCGTCGTCCTGCAGGCACCGGAGGATGGCGGGGTCGATGCTTTCGATTTCGCCGACCTGGCCCACGTCGTGTTCTTTGCTGGGGTCTTGGCTGTCCACCAAGCGCAGTTTCTTGGCGCGGATCAGGCCGCCGTCGCGGCCCGTGAGGCCCACCGCTTTGCCGCCTGCGCGGTTGATCATGCCGACGATGTCTTGCTGCACTTCGCCGCCCAGTACCCACTCGACCACTTCCATGGTTTCGGCGTCGGTCACGCGCATGCCTTGAACGAATGTGCCGGTTTTGCCCAAGCGCTTGAGGGCCATTTCAATTTGAGGCCCGCCCCCGTGGACAACCACGGGGTTCATGCCCACCAGCTTGAGCAGCACCACGTCTTCGGCAAAGGCTTGCTGCAAGGCCGGGTCGGTCATGGCGTTGCCGCCGTATTTGATGACCAGGGTTTTGCCGTGGAATTTGCGGATGTAAGGCATGGCCTGAGCCAGTATTTGGGCCTGGTCATGCGCAGAAACGGGGGCAGTAGCGGTTGTGTCGGTCATGGTGGTAATCGTTCAGCAAAAAATCGGGTCGAACAGGTCTGCTCAAAAACAGCGGCCATCCGTTCAGACGATTGTGCCGCAAGCAGATGGGTGTTCAGAGGACCTCGGTGAGCATGCGGTCGACGCCTTGCTGCCAAGGCGGCAGCGTCAGGCCAAAGGCTTGCTGGAGCTTGTGCGTGTTCAGGCGCGAGTTGAGCGGGCGCTGCGCGGGCGTGGGAAATGCAGAGGTGGGCACAGGCGCGATGTCGCTCACCTTCAGGGCCAAGCCAGGCTGCAAGAGCCGAGCCTGCGCGATCACATGGCTGGCATAACCGTGCCAGGTGGTTTCGCCGCCGGCCACCAAGTGGTACAGCCCGCCCAGCGCGGGCTGTTGCAAACTGGCCCGGATGGCGTGCGCGGTCACATCGGCGATCAGGTCGGCTCCGGTGGGTGCGCCGAACTGGTCGTCAATGACGGTGAGGCGCTCGCGTTCGGCGGCCAGGCGCAGCATGGTTTTGGCAAAGTTGCCGCCGCGTGCCGCATAGACCCAGCTGGTGCGAAAAATCAGGTGCGCACAGCCACTGACCACGATGGCTTGCTCGCCTTCGCGCTTGGTCTGGCCGTACACACTGAGCGGCCCCGTGGCGTCGTCCTCTTGCCAAGGCGACTCGCCTTGGCCGTTGAACACGTAATCGGTGGAGTAGTGCACGAGCAAGGCCCCGGTCTGCGCGGCCGCCTGCGCCAGCGCAGCGGGTGCGGTGGCATTCAGGCAACGGGCCAGCTCGGGCTCGCTTTCGGCTTTGTCGACCGCGGTATGGGCTGCCGCGTTGACGATGACTTGGGGCTGCCAGGCCAGCACCGTCTTGGCCAGCCGCTCGGGCTGGCTCAGGTCCCCGCAGTGTTCGGTGCTGTGGCGGTCCAGCGCCAGCACCTCACCCAAGGGGGCCAGGCTGCGTTGCAGTTCCCAACCCACTTGGCCATTTTTTCCGAGAAGAAGGATTTTCATGGCGCGCTGTACTGCTTGTTCACCCACTCGCGGTAAGCGCCGCTTTGCACATGCTGTACCCACTCGGGGTTGGCCAAATACCACGCCACAGTTT
>NZ_CALBEX010000606.1 GCF_937889215.1 uncultured Limnohabitans sp. | reverse complement strand
CTCCGCACCTGGTGCAGCAACTGGCCGACTTTGCCCGTGACAAACAAGGCGACGGCGAACCCGCCTTTTTGGTGGGCCATTCGCTGGGCGGCATCCTCAGCCTCATGTGCGCTGCCCGCCACCCCGAACTGGCGCGTGGCGTGGTGCTGATCGACTCGCCCGTGCTGGGCGGCTGGCGCGCCACCACGCTCGGTCTGGCCAAACGCACACCGCTGATTGGGGCCCTCTCGCCCGGACGCATCAGCCAAAAACGCCGCCACCACTGGCCCGATGCCCAAGCCGCGCTCGAAAGCTTTGCGCACAAAAAATCCTTTGCCCGCTGGGACCCGCAAGTTTTGCGCGACTACATCAACCACGGCACCCACGACGAAGGTGGCCAGCGCGTGCTCAGCTTTGACCGTGACATAGAAACCGCTATTTACAACGGCCTGCCGCACAAACTCGACAGCCTGCTCAAGCGCAAACCCCTCAAATGCCCGGTCGCCTTCATCGGCGGCACTCACTCGGCAGAAATGCGTCAAGCCGGCACCGACCTGACGCACCAAGTCGTCAAAGGCCGCATCATGATGCTCGACGGCTCGCACCTGTTCCCTATGGAAAAGCCCATCGCCACCGCTGCCGCGATCGAAGCGACTTTGCGCAATCTTGGCGTCTGAAGCCCATGGGCTGGAACGCTTTTCAGCACAGGTGACAGTGCCACATCATGGCCATGCCCATAATTCCCGGGTCACGATTTGAAGGTCATCCCATGTCATCCACACAACCCCTTCGCGGCGTTCGCGTCGTCAGCCTCGCACTCAACCTGCCCGGCCCTGCGGCGCTGATGCGCCTGGCCCAAATGGGCGCCAGCTGCACCAAGGTCAACCCGCCCTCAGGCGACCCCATGCAGCACTACACCCCCGATGGTTACGCGCTGATGCACAAAGGCGTGAAACACCATACCCTGGACCTCAAAACCGAGTCCGGTCAAGCCGCCTTGCACAAGCTGCTGCCCAAGACCGATGTGCTGCTGACTTCATTCCGCCCCTCGGCACTGACCAAGCTCGGCCTGAGCTGGAAGTCATTGCACAAGGAATACCCTGCGCTCAGCCTGATCGAAGTGGTTGGCGCACCCGGCCCTCTGGCCGAAATCCCCGGCCATGATCTGACGTACCAAGCCGAGGTGGGCCTCGTCAACGGCATGGACCTGCCCCCGAGTTTGTTTGCCGACATGGGCGGCGCACTCATGGCCAGCGAAGCCACGCTCAAGGCGGTGCTCTCGCTCAAAACCACAGGCAAAGGCTCACGCCACGAAGTGGCCCTGTCAGACGCCGCCGCCTGGCTGGCCCTGCCCCGCCAGCTGCGTATGACCACGCCCGATGGCGCGGTGGGCGGTGCCCATGCGGGCTACCGCATCTATGCCTGCAAAAATGGCCGCGTGGCCGTGGCAGCCCTGGAGCCGCACTTTGCGCAGCGCCTGTGCGAAGCCGCAGGCGTTCAACTGGCTCACCCGGTCAAGGACCTGTTCAAGCCCGCCACGCGCAAAGCCATCGAAACCTTCTTGGCCAGCCAAACCCGCGCGCAGCTCGACAAGCTGGCGGTGGCCAAAGACATTCCGCTCATGACACTCACCAAGTGAGTCGGGGAGCAGTTCCCCTGCGTCTTCCCCTTATGGAACCGACCCCTTAAAGTCTTAAGTGACAAGCAAGGGGCAAATACTTGTAGGAGCCCACCCCTGTGGGCGATGGGCGTGGCACACGACCTTGATTTGGTCCGGCAAACCATCGCCCACGGGGTGGGCTCCTACAAAAACAAACCCATGACTGACCAATACAGGGGTAATTCAAGCTTCATGGAGCCGAATCGACATTCCGCCCCTGAGTCTTATTTACCCGTGAATTGCGGTGCTCGTTTTTCCATGAAATGCGCCACGCCTTCGCGGAAGTCGTCACTCGCGAAACTGCGGGCCATCTCCACGTTGGCCTGGCGGTTGTTTTCTGCCAGCGTCTGGAATGGCGCGTCGTACTGCTGGCGCTTGATCACCGCCATCGAGCGGGGCGACACGTTGTCCACCAAATCACGCACATAGGCATACGTGGCGGCGGCCAAAGCGTCGGGCGCAAACACCTTGTTGACCAAGCCCATGGCCTGGGCCTCGGGGGCCAGCAGCTTGCGGGCCGACAGCAGCAAGTCCATCGCGTTGGCGTGGCCCACAATGCGGGGCAGCATCCAGCTCAGGCCATGCTCGGCAATCAAGCCGCGCCTTGAAAACGCGGTGGTGAACACCGCGTTGTCGGCCGCAAAACGGATGTCGCAATACAAGGCGTGCACCAGCCCAATGCCTGCGGTCGCGCCGTTCAGCATGCCGATCACCGGCTTCGAGATCGCAGGGTAATACCCATAGCGCGTCTGGTAATCCAGCCGCTGATTCACATCAAAAGGCTTCGTCCAGGTCGTCGCCGTGATGTCGCTCGGGTCCAGGTCCTTGAGCAAATCCATGTCGGCCCCGGCGCAAAAACCCCGCCCCGCACCCGTGAGCACGATGGCGCGCACGCCGTCATCTTCAGCGGCGGCATCCATGGCCTGGCGCACCTCGCGCTCCATGACAGCGGTCCAGGCGTTGAGCTTGTCCGGTCGGTTCAAGGTGATGGTCGCGATGCGGTGCTCGACCTTGTAAAGTATGTCTTGGTAACTCATGGCCAGGCCTTTCAAAGAAGGATTGAACAACTCACACCGTGCGCTTGCCACGGGCCAAAAATGCCTGGGTCGCAGGCTGGTCGATCAACTGCTGGCTCCAGCGCTTGAGCACCTTCTCTAGGCGCGGCGCAGCCACCCCCAGCTGCACCATGGCCACGCCACCATTGACCGATTCGCTGTAGTCGCCAATCAGCCCGTCACGCAGTTCAAAGCGGCTGATGCCGTCGATCACCACCTGCCGCCCCGCAAACTCGGGCACCTTCGATGTGAAGCTCGACAAAGACCGCGCATAGGCCACTTGCCCATTGCACACGGGCTCAAACATTTCCCAGCGGTAGTCGGGCCCGGCATCGCGGTGGAACAAGTCGTTCATCATGTGGGCAATGTCGGCGCGGCCCGTGTGGTCGCCGTAGATGTAGTCGTGGTAAACGCCATCGGGCGTGAAGCACTGGGCAAAGGCCTCGCCATCGCCCGCTTCGGCAGCGGCCGAGAACCGCTTGAGCAATTCTTCAAAATCGGCTTGTTGCATGGTCTTGTCTCCTTTGTTTTTTAAATCAATCGGGCAAGGGATCAGGCAAGCACTTGAGTGTGCGCACCTTGGAAGCGCTGATGATGATGGCCTGCAGGCCAAAACCCAGCATGTCGCCTAGGTGCACCCGATCAAGCCGCCCAGCTCACCAGCCCAAAGTAGCTGGTGCCCAGCACCACCAGACCGAACACGATCCGGTACCAGGCAAACACCTCAAAGCTGTTGGTCGAGATGAATTTGAGCAACCAGCGCACACACACCCAGGCGCTCAAAAACGAGAACAACAAACCCACCGCAAACATCGGCGCATCGGCCATGCTCAGCAAAGCGCGGTCTTTGTACAGGCTGTAAGCCCCGGCGCCAATCAGCGTGGGGATGGCCAGGTAAAAAGAAAAGTCGGTCGCCGCCTTGCGCGACATGCCCAGCAGCATGCCGCCAATGATGGTCGCGCCGCTGCGGCTGGTGCCCGGAATCATGGCCAGGCACTGCACCAAACCTACCTTGAGCGCATCTTGCCAGCGCATGTCTTCCACTTCGCCAATGCGCACCGTGCGGGCCTGTCGGCGCTCAGCCCACAAGATGATGAAGCCACCAATGATGAAGGTGGTGGCCACCACCTCGGGCGTGAACAGGTTCGCCTTGATGGCCTTGCCAAACATCAGCCCCAAGATCACAGCAGGCACAAAGGCGATGAACACATTCAGCGCAAAACGCTGGGCAGCGGCACTGTGCGGCAAAGCGCGCACCGTGCTGCTGATCTTTTGCCAATACACAATGATCACCGCCAAAATCGCACCCGTCTGGATGGCGATGTCGAACACCTTGGCCTTGTCGTCGTCAAAGCCCAGCAAGGCCCCCGCCAAAATCAAATGCCCGGTGGACGAGATCGGCAAGAACTCGGTCAGCCCCTCGACCACGCCCATCACGGCGGCTTTCAGCAACAACATCAGGTCCACAAACGCTCCTCGAAAATCTGTGGGGATTATCGCGACATTCGCGCACCGTTGTCCGCACACACCGCGTTCCCTGCATTTCACGCAGCCCAATCAGCGTTTCATCGCATTCCGCTTTTCTCAAGGCCTGACTGGATCGATATTTCACCCCATCACAGCGCCCCTATCCCGAATGCAGCGCCGTGAGGGGCCACCGCCATGCGGTGGTCGTTGTGTCAATCCCGAGTAATGGAAAAACCATGAACAACCAGACCATCCGTCCAATCACACCCCACATACGCCCCCAGTCTCCACGCAGTCTGACCGTGCTGCTGGGCCAAGGCTGCGCCCTCCTCGCCCTGGCCGCCAGCGTTCTACCCGCCCAGGCCGCCGACGTCACCGTCGATATCCAGCCCTTGCCCAGCAGCGAAGGCTGGGTCATGGTTTCCTTGTTTGAGCGTTCGGCTGACTACCCTCATAAGATCAGCTACGCCCAGCAAATCGCGGCCAGTCGTCAAGTGGCGGGGCAGCCGCTCCAGTTGGTGTTCACCCAGTTGCAGCCCGGGCGATATGCCCTCTCGGCCTACCAGGACAAAGACGGCAACGGCAAACTCAACACCAACCTGATGGGCATACCCAACGAGCCGGTTGGCTTTTCCAACAACGCCAAGGCCTCGTTTGGCCAGCCCAGCTTTGACAGCGCGGCCTTTGAAGTCGGCCCGCAAGGCGCCCGCGTCAATCTGACACTGCAATGAGGACCGCCATGCAATCCACACACACCTCATGGAACCGCCGCCAATGGCTGGGCGCTTTGGCAGCCTTGGGACTGGGCAGTCTGACCAGCCCTCGCGCCCATGCCGCCACCGCCGAAACAGCCTGGCACAGCAGCTACGCGCCATTCGATGCGCCCGCTTTCAAGGGCAGCCTGAAAACCGAGCGCCTGCCTGTGCAGGGCCAGCTACCCGCCGAACTGCGCGGCACGCTGTACCGCAACGGACCCGCCCGCTTTGGACATGGCAGCAGCCGCCTGACACACTGGTTTGACGGCGACGGCATGCTGCAAGCGCTGCGCATCGATGGCGGTC
>NZ_CALBEX010000605.1 GCF_937889215.1 uncultured Limnohabitans sp. | reverse complement strand
TGGGTATTTGTAGGTCGGCGCCTTCAGGTCCGACAAGGGCGGTGGTGCGCCACCGCCGCAGGATATGTCGCTCTTCGAAGCATGTTGCTCCGCGAGGCATGTCGCTACGCGAACAAATCAAACGTCGGACCTGAAGGCCGCGACCTACGGGGAGTTCGGTATTCGTAGGTAGGCGCCTTCAGGTCCGACGTCTGCGGCGTTTCAACGTCCGTCCCTTATGACCACGGCACAAAGAAAAAACGCGACCGAAGTCGCGTTTTTATGGGGTGCAAAGACCAGATCACTGAATTTTGGCTTTGGCGCGCAGGCCCTCTTGGAAGCTGCCCAGTTTTTGCTGTTGCAGCTGCTGGGAAATCTGGGGTTTGACTTCTGCGAGCTTGGGCAACTGGGCGTCACGCACGTCGTCGACGCGGATGATGTGGTACCCGAACTGGCTCTTCACTGGCGTATCGGTCATCTGGCCTTTGTCCAGTTTCACCATGGCACCGGAAAACTCGGGCACATAGCTGGCTGCTGCAGCCCAATCCAGGTCGCCACCGTTGGCGCCAGAACCTGGGTCTTTGGAGGCTTTTTTGGCCAACTCTTCAAAGCTGCCACCTTTTTTGATCTCGGCGATCAGGGCCAGGGCGTCGGCTTCCTTTTCCACCAGGATGTGGCGGGCGCGGTATTCCTTGCCGCCGTTTTCCTTGACGAATTTGTCGTACTCGGCCTGGATGTCGGCGTCAGTGACCGGGTTTTTCTTTTGGAAGTCTGCAAACAGCTGACGAATCAGGATGGTCTGACGGGCCAGTTCCAGCTGGGTTTTGTAGTCTTCGCTGGCATCGAGGCCGCGCTTCTTGGCTTCTTGCATGAAGACTTCGCGGGCAATCAGCTCTTCCTTGATTTGGGCCAGCACTTCAGGCGTGACGGGGCGACCCGAGGCTTCGACTTGCTGCTGCAGCGCTTTGATGCGCGAAGAGGGCACGGGCTTGCCGTTGACCACGGCCAGGTTTTGCGCCAGAACAGGGGCCGCCAGCATGGCCACCAAAGCGGCGCTGAGCATTTGCTTTTTCATCGTATTTTCCTCAATGACTTGGAGTCAGGTGTGAATCAAGGGTTCAAAAAAAGGGGCTGCCACCAAAGGGTGACGGCCCGGGTTCAGATCAGCTCGATGGCCAAGGCGTGCAAGCCCTGATCAATGAAATCTTGCAGCGCATCATACACAAGGCGATGGCGCTGAACGCGGCCGATGCCGGTGAACAAAGGCGAAGCGATGCACACCCGCATGTGCGTGCCCACGCCGCTGTCATTGGCCCCCATGTGGCCCGCGTGTTGGGCGCTTTCGTCGATCACGCGCAGTTCGGTGGGTTGCAGGCGCTCGCTCAGGCGGGCGTGAATTTGTTCGCTCAGGGGAAGGGCAGTTGTGCTCATTTTGGGTCACCGCTCTGGGCCGTGTCATCGTCCTTGGGCAAATAACGCGAGATGTAAATACCCTGGCTCACAATAAAAACCAATGGAAATGCATAACCCCAAAGTTTGAAGTTGACCCAAGCCTCGGTGCTGAAATAGTGCGCCACGTAGGCGTTGATCGTGGCCATGAACAGGCAATACAGCATCCACGACAGGTTCAGGCGGTTCCACACGGCGTGGGGTAGCTGCAGTTGCGTGCCCAGCAGCATGTGCAAAAAGTTTTTCTTCAAAAACCAGTGCGCCACGGCCAGTGCAATGGCCAGGCCCGAATACAGCAAGGTGGGTTTCCACTTGATGAAGCGTTCGTCGTGCAGGCTCAGCGTCAGGGCGCCAAAGCCCAGCACCAGAACCAGCGTGATCTTGTGCATGGTCTGCAGCTTGCCGTCCATCTTGTAAATGATGGCCGTTTGCAGCACGGTCGCGCCCATCAGCACCGCCGTAGCGGTGTAGATGTCGGTCATCTTGTACGCGCCAAAAAACAGCAAGATGGGGAAAAAGTCGAGGATGAGTTTCATGAAATGGGTGCGTTGGCCGCGCCATAGGCGCTGCCGGGTGGGGTCAGGAAGGCTCGAAGTCTAACGAAGCGGAGTTCATGCAGTAACGCAAGCCCGTGGGGGCGGGGCCATCCTCGAACACATGGCCCAAATGCGCGCCGCATTGGGCGCACACAGTTTCCACGCGGCGCATGCCGTGGCTGTTGTCCACGAGCTCTTTGATGGCCCCGTCAGACGAAGCCTGCGAGAAGCTGGGCCAGCCGCAGCCGGCGTCAAACTTGGTGTCGGACTTGAACAGTTCGGCATCGCAACACATGCAGCGGTAAATACCGTTGGCCCAGTGGCCCTCGTATTTGCCTGTGAAGGGGCGCTCGGTGGCGGCTTGGCGGGTCACGGCATAGGCCACGGGCTCGGCACCTTTGGCAGCCAGCAGCTCGCGCCACTCTTGTGCAGATTTTTCAATTTTGGTCATGATGAACAGCTGATTTCCAGTTGGCCCGCCCAGTCGGGCGGCAGGTCGGCATAGGCTTGCATGCCCGGATGCTCGTCGAAGGGGGACTTTAACAAGTTGTAAAGGGTATCGATTTCCGAGAAGTCACCCGCCTGGGCTTGGCGGATGGCGGTTTCGGCCAGGTGGTTGCGCAGCACGAACTTGGGGTTGGTGCGCAGCATGTGTTCGCCCATGGCCGCAAAGTGGCGCTGACCTGCGCGTTCCGTGTAACGCGCCAACCAAGCCAACAGGCGAGAGCGGTCCAGCACCAGATCGGTGACAGCGCTCCATCCCGCATCGGTCAAAGCAGGCGCGGTCGATTGCTGCAACACCGCACGGCTCAGTTGCCGCCAAAACACCGTGAAGTCCACTTTTTCGGCCGCCATGAGCTGCATCACATCTTCCACCAGCGTCCAGTCGGCTTCACGCTCCGACTCAGGTGCCAAGTCGCCAACCAGGCCCAGTTTGGCCCGCATGGCATCGCCCAGGTAGCGGGGAAACAGGGTTTTGTAACCCTCCAGCACCTGCAGCGTCAGCTCTTGGTCGTCAATCAACGGGGCCAGCGCCTGGGCCAAACAGTACAAATTCCAGTACGCCACATTCGGCTGGCGGCCATAGGCGTAGCGGCCTTGGTGGTCCGAGTGGTTGCAAATGTGACCGGGGTCAAAGCCGTCCATG
>NZ_CALBEX010000604.1 GCF_937889215.1 uncultured Limnohabitans sp. | reverse complement strand
TCAAGATCGATGCCCGCTCAGGCAGCATCTTGAAGCGCAAAACACGTTGAGAACACACCCATGAGGATTTTGCTGGTTGAAGACGAAGCCACCTTGCGCGAGCAGTTGCGGGTGGGCCTAGCCGAGGCCGGGCATGTGGTGGAGCAGACCCACAACGGGCGCGACGCCCACTTCATGGGCGAGACCGAAGACTTTGATGCCGTGGTGCTGGATCTGGGCCTGCCGCTGATGGATGGCCTGACGGTGCTGCAGCGTTGGCGCGAGCAAGGGCGCAGCATGCCGGTGCTGATTTTGACGGCGCGTGACAACTGGCACGACAAGGTAGCGGGCATCGACGCTGGAGCCGACGATTATTTGACCAAGCCTTTTCACATGGAAGAGTTGCTGGCCCGCTTGCGCGCCCTGAACCGGCGGGCCAACGGGGTGGCCTCTGCGGTGCTGCGGCTGGGCGATGTGGCGCTGGACACCCGCAGCGGGCGCGTGTCCATGCAGGGCCAGACCGTGCCACTGACCAGCCACGAATACAAAGTGCTGGACTACCTGATGCACCGCCCCGACGCGGTGGTCTCGCGCAGTGCGCTGATCGCCCACATTTATGCCCAAGACTTTGAGCGCGACTCCAACACCATCGAGGTGTTTGTGGGGCGGCTGCGCAAGAAGCTGCCCGCGCTGACGATCGAGACCGTGCGTGGCCTGGGTTATCGGCTGGTGGCGTCATGAGCCGCTTGGGGCCGTGGCATTGGCATTGGCATTGGCACAGCCTCAAAGCCTCGCTGCGGTTTCGGCTGCTGGCGGCCACGCTGCTGGGCTTAACGCTGGCCTTGGTGCTGGCGGGCGTGGTGCTCAATGGTTTGTTCCACGACCATGTGATGCGCCAGTTCGAAAAAGGCCTCACCCAGCAGCTCGACCAGTTGACGGCCCGCTTGTCCTTTGATGCGCAAGGCCAGCCCCTGATCGATGCGCAGACCTTGTCTGACCCGCGCTGGCAACGCCCTTACTCGGGTTTGTATTGGCAGTTGGACGATGTCTCCGACACGCCCGCCAAGCCTGGCGTGTTGCGTTCACGCTCCTTGTGGGACACACGGCTGGCCCTGCCCGCCGATGCACTGCGCGACAGTGAAATCCACACCCACGAATTGCCCGGCCCTGGCGACAGCCGTTTGCGCGTGCTGGAGCGCACGGTGCGCACCGATGCGCGTGAGCGCTGGCGCTTGAGCGTGGCGGCCGACCTGAAAGACACACACGAGGCGGTGGCCGGTTTTCAGCGGGTTTTGGCCGCATCGCTGCTGGCGTTGCTGCTGGCGCTGCTGGCGGCGGCCTGGGCGCAAGTGGCTGTGGGTTTGCGGCCTTTGCTGGCTTTGCAGCAGGGTTTACAGAACTTGCGCGAAGGCCGCTCGCCCCGCCTGAGCGGCGACTTTCCGAGCGAAGTGCAGCCGCTGGTGGACAACTTCAACAGCGTGTTGTCGCGCAACGATGAGGTGGTGGGCCGCGCACGCACCCAAGCGGGCAACCTGGCCCATGCCCTGAAAACCCCGCTCACCGTACTGGACCAGGCTTCGCGCCAAACCGACACGGCAGGCCTGGCCCCGTTGGTGCGCGAACAGGTGCAACTGGCCCGGCGGCACATCGACTGGCACCTGGCCCGCTCGCGCATGGCCGCGGCCAACGGCGTACCCGGTCAGCGGGTGCCTGTGGTCCACACGCTGCAAGGCCTGGTGCGCGTGATGCAGCGCGTGCACGCCAAGCGTGAGCTGGCCATCACGCTGGAGGAGGCAGATGAACGCGTGCAGTTTGCCGGTGAGGCGCAAGACCTGCAGGAAATGCTGGGCAATGTGCTGGACAACGCCTGCCAATGGGCGCACAGCGCAGTCACCCTTCGCGTGATGGCCGTGCACAGCGAGGCGCCGGATGGGGCACGAGAGGGAACGCCTGGCGGGTCGCCCGCCATGCTTCGGGTGGAGATCGAAGACGACGGCCCCGGCATGACGGCCGAGCAGATGCCGCAGGTGCTGCAGCGTGGGG
>NZ_CALBEX010000603.1 GCF_937889215.1 uncultured Limnohabitans sp. | reverse complement strand
TCGCAGCGGGACTTGCACCCGCAGGTGTGCGCCCATGCTGGGCGCACAACAAAAAACGGCCCTTCGGGGCCGTTTTGCATCGCTCGCTAAAACCCAAGCCGGATTGTCCAGCCGATGAGCGCATCAACTGGCCAAGAGCTTTTCATCGAAACAAAGCGGTGTTGCTGTTGAAATCACCGCGCGCACCAACGCAAGCGCGTGAATTCCCTTGACGACCGTTGCGCACGGCCACTGTGCGCAAAGGTCATTACAGTAAAAATAAAATAAAATAAAAAATTGAAGGAATATTTATGTCTATTGTTTTGCAAGATTTGCTCTCCCGTGGCGTCGACCATGCGCCAGCGATTTCAGCGCCGTCGCGTTTGCCGTTGAAATTTGAAGCCTTAAGGAAACTGATCGCCACCACCATTGAACAGCTCAATGCGCTGGGCATTGGCCGCAACGACCGGGTGGCGATTGTGCTGCCCAACGGCCCGGAGATGGCGACTTGCTTCATGGCTTGTGCCAGCGGCGTGACCAGTGCGCCCTTGAATCCGGCTTATCGCGCCGATGAATTCGAGTTCTATCTCAACGACCTTCATGCCAAAGCGCTGATTGTTGAGCAGTCCAGCAATTCACCGGCCATTGCCGTCGCTGAAAAATTGGGTGTGCGCATCATTGACCTGATCGCCGATCCAGATCAGCCAGCGGGCAATTTCACCTTGGCACCACGCGACGGCAAGCCCGCCGGATCTGCGGCAGCGCAGGGCGGCTACGCTTTGACTGGGGACGTGTCCATGGTGCTTCACACCTCCGGAACCACGTCGCGGCCCAAGATCGTGCCGCTGACCCAAGGCAATCTGGTGGCGTCGGCCACCAATATCCGCAACAGTTTGCAGTTTGTGTCCGAGGATTGCGGCCTCAACGTCATGCCGCTTTTTCATATTCACGGTCTGATTGCCGGTGTGCTTGCGCCCTTGGCGGCAGGTTCGCAAGTGTTTTGCACTCCGGGCTTCAATGCCCTGAAGTTTTTCGCCTGGATGGACGAGGCGCGGCCTACTTGGTACACCGCTGTGCCCACCATGCACCAAGCTATTGTGAGTCGGGGCAAAGGCAATGCCGATGTCATCGCGCGCAACCCGCTGCGCTTTTTGCGTTCGTCGTCGTCGTCCATGCCGCCGCAGGTGATTCAGGAGCTTGAAGCGCTTTTCCATGCGCCGCTGATCGAAGCCTATGGCATGACCGAAGCGACGCACCAAATGGCCTGCAACCCGCTGCCCCCGGGTGTTCGCAAACCGGGCATGGTGGGCATTGCCGCTGGCCCCGAGATCGGCATCATGGACACAGAGGGCGTCCACCTGCCGCGCGGTTCTGTAGGCGAAATTGTGATCCGTGGTGCCAACGTGACGGCCGGTTACGAGAACAACCCCAAAGCCAACGAAGAGGGCTTCACCCATGGGTGGTTCCGCACCGGTGACCAAGGCGTGATGGACGCAGACGGGTACATCAGCATCACCGGGCGTCTGAAGGAAATCATCAACCGCGGTGGCGAAAAAGTCAGCCCTCGCGAGGTGGACGAGATATTGATGGACCACGCCGCCGTAGCCCAGGTGGTTTGCTTCGGCATGCCGCACCCCAAATTGGGCGAGGAAGTCGCTGCGGTTGTGGTGCTGCGTGAGGGTCAGAGCGCCACCGAGCGTGAACTCCAGGCTTTTGTCAGTTCACGGGCCGCAGATTACAAGGTGCCCAAGAAAATTTTGTTCATGGACGAAATCCCCAAGGGAGCCACTGGCAAGCTGCAGCGCATCGGCTTGGCGGTCAAGTTGGGACTCGGCAGCTGAAATGTCCTCATGCTGGCGCACCGAATTTTTATACACCACGAGACTTGACTATGCAGTTGAAACAATGCGCCAGTGTGCTTCCGAGTAATTTTTTCTTGGCTGTTGCTTTGCCAGGCTGCCCAGCTGACGTTGGGGTTGTGGACGATCTCTTCAAGGGTTTGGTGAGGAAGAACCACAGCTTTGCGGTG
>NZ_CALBEX010000602.1 GCF_937889215.1 uncultured Limnohabitans sp. | reverse complement strand
CATGGCTTCGGGGGTGCGTTTGTAATAGGCCGGGCCGTGGTTGCCCATCTGGTGCATCACCACCACGGTGCCAGCGCTGCTGCGCCCACCGGCCTCGAGCTGCGCCAATTTTTCGGGCAACAAACTCAGCATGATCTCGTCAAAACACTCACCATCCGGGCACAGCTTGGGGTCTTTGAGTTCTCGGGTTTAAGCGTTGGCGATGCGATCACACACCCCTTTGCAGCCAGACTGGTTGTCCAGCCACAACACGTTCATGCCCGCACGCTGCAACACGTCGAGCAGGTTTTCGTAAGGGGCGTTGCTTTTGGCAAAGGCCTCGCGCCCCAAATGTGAAAACATGCAGGGCACCGACACTTGGGTGTTGGTACCGCAAGAGCTGACGTCAGAAAAATAGGTGAGCTCCCCACTCGCCTGCAGCTGCTGCAGTTGTGGCGTCATGTTTCGGGCGTAGCCGCTCAGCCCAAAGTTGGCCGCCCGCACGGTTTCGCCCACCACCAGCACGATCAAAGGAGCCGGCCCAGAGGCACCGTCCTTGGCCGCCATGGCGGCGTCCTCACCCAGGGTCTGCAAAGGCATGCGCGCTTGCTGGGTCTGACCCACCAACAGGCGAGCGCCCCCGTAAACGGTGTTGAAGGGGTTGAGCATGTAGCGCAAAGATTTGTGGTTGCGCATGGTGGAAGCCAAATCCTGAAACGAGGCCCACACCACCACCAGGGTCACCAAAAACGCCAGCGCCGCCAGCCCCATTTGCTTGCCCGCCAAGCGCAGCGCAGGCAAAGTCTGCACAGGCTGACGCCACCACCACCAGCCCGGCAGCACCACACCCAAGCCCAGCACCACCAGCATGGACCACGACAACAGGTCTCGCACCTCGCGCACATCGGTCTGGGCGGTGTTGGCCATCATGGTCGGATCGATCACGACCCCATAAGTGAACATGAAATAGCTGTTGCTTGCCGCGATGACCAGCAGCACCAAACCTGCGGGTTTGCGCCAACGAGGCCAAACCAACAAGCACAAAAAGCTGGTGGTCAGCGCGAACACCATGACCGCAAATCCGGACAAACCCAACAAGGTGCGGGGACTGTGGGTCTCCGTCAAGGCCCACAGGGCTCGCCACCAGGGCAGATTGCCCAATGTGCTGAGCCAAAGGGCCAGCACCAACAAAAGGCTCAAAGGGTGCCAGGGGCGGCGAACAGCGGGTGTGGGGATCATGGGTCAACCAAGGCAACGAAACAGCCGACATTCTATTGAACCCACGCTTAACGCCACATGAACTTGGGCAAGTGCGGCCCGCGTCATGGCTTGTACCGATGCTTTCTACCACCGTCAGCCCGTTCCCAAGGTCACGAACCTGCCTGTGCAGCTTGTATGCAGAACTGTCTTGCATAAACACATGCTGTATCGACCCTGTTCTCTTGGCGTGAAGGGCCGTATTTGAAGCTCGATGGTCTTGGGCACGAGGATCATGCGGCGGACCTTGTCAGAATCGATTTAATATGGGCTCATCCCATTCGACCTGTCATCCCGTGATGCAAAAAACAGACCTCCTCAATCCTGACCACAAACCCCTCCTGCTCAACAGCCTTTGGCTGTGGGGCAGCTGGCTGGTGCTGACCCTGATCTGGGATGCGTCGGGCGCTGACCTGAACGTCGCCACCTGGTTGGCAGGCCCGCAGGGTTTTGCGTTGCGCGACCATTGGTGGTTGAGCCGGGTGATGCACGAGTGGGCGAAACAACTGGCCGTGTTGATCTACCTCGGGGTACTGGTCATGACCGTGTGGCCAAAGGGGATTTGGCGAGATCTGAAGCGCCGCCAACGGTTCGAGATCGCCACAGGCATCACCCTCAGCTTGCTGGTGGTCAGCACCATGAAGCACAACAGCCTGACCAGCTGCCCCTGGGAATTGCAGGCGTTTGGCGGGGTGGCCCAGTATGTGTCGCATTGGTCCTGGGGCGTTGCAGATGGTGGCAGCGGTTCGTGTTTTCCAGGCGGGCACGTTTCCAGCGCTTTTGCATTCATCGCGCTGAGCCTGCCCTGGTTGACCTCGGTGGACGCCGACCAGCAACGCCTTGGGCGGAAGATGACTGGGGTGATTTTGCTGGCTGGTCTCGCCTTGGGGCTGGCGCAGACCCTGCGAGGTGCCCACTACCCCAGCCACACGGCCTGGACCGCTTTGATCTGTGCGGCCACGGCCTGGGCCAACCATGGTTTGTTTGTGGTGGCTCAAAAATGGGCGCACCGCACCCGCCGAACGGTCGGACCGTGAAGGCCCCTTGCCCGTTAGGAAGTCAAGCCCAAACACCCATGTTGCGCAGCCACACATAACTGCCGGTGCCGACCAGCATGCTCAGCAAGGCATTGCGGGTGCGCCACTGGATCACCAGCACCAGCGCGATCGCCAGCAACTCGGGCCATGGGCCATGGCGGTGTTCACGGGCCGCACCGACCATCGCGTGCACCAGCAACAAGCTCATGATGGCCAGCGGCAAAAACCGCCCCAAACGTTGCACGATGGCGTGTTTTTGAAGCCAAGTGGCGGCCACAAAGGGCAAGGCCCGCAACAACACCGTCACCAGCGCCATCGCCACGATTGCGCCGAGCACGTAAGTCCGGTCGTTCATGGCTGCACCTCGGGGTTCTGCGCAGGCGCATGGCGCACCCACACGCCCCCCACCGCCATGCTCAGGGCGATGGCGATCACCAGCGCATGCTGCGGCACCAGCCACCAGGCCAATGCGTACGAGACCAAAGCCACCCACAGCGGTGCGCTGCTCAAGCGGGATCGCCATTGCTCCACCGCCAGCACGGCAAACAAAGAGGCCAGGGCAAAGTCCAACCCGACCAACGAGATCTGGGCTTGGGACCCCAGCCAGGCCCCCATGGTCGTGCCCAGCACCCACCAACACTGGTTAAGCCCACTCACCAGCGCCATCTGCCGGGCAGGGGTTTGAGGCGGCAGGGTGGTCAAAACAGAATAGGTCTCATCTGTCAAACCGAACACGCAATAACGACGCAACCACTTGCCTTGGGGCAGTTTGTCCAACAAAGACAGGCCATAGAACACATGGCGCAGGTTGACGATGAACGTGGCCAAGGCGATCGCCGTGACGGGCAGCCCTGCCGCCAGCATCGGGATCATCATGTATTGCGCCGCACCCGCATAGACCAGCAGGCTGGCCAGCACCGCGAGCCAGCCTTCGCCACCAGCCTGCACAAACAAAAAACCAAACACGGTGCCCAAGGGGATATAGCCCATGGCCACGGGCGAAGTCAAAGTCAGTACGGACAAAGCCGGGAGATGGTGCGGAGGCGAAGAATCAGGCATGGGTGGCGACAAAGAAGCGATGGGCAGGGGCAGGATTATCCACCCAGCACCCCATCGCGATGGCCCCAAAAAGACAACGCCGCGCGTGTTTTTAGCCGTCTGGGCCCCACAGCACGTTGCCGCACGTTGCAGCGCCGAAGTTTTGGGCTGCCCTCACACGCTGGAGAACCCGCTTATCAGTCCGCTTGTGAAGGAAGCTTCGCAAGCGGGGCTTCATTGCTAAAAAACACAGCCCCCAAAGCACCAGCACCAGCGTCAGGCGCGTTGGCGTGTCCAATCGGGCAGCGGCGCGGCTTTGTGCAGCACATCTTGGTGCAGCCAGGTGGCACTCTTGCGGGCGCGCTCGGCCACGGTCTCCAGGGGCAGCTGCTGGTAGTCGTCGTTGAAGACTTCGAAACTGTAGTCGCCCCGGTAACCGATGCGGTCCAGGCGCAACACCAAATCGGCCAACTGCTCGCTGTGCACGCCCTCCCCTGGGAACACGCGGAAGGTGCGGGCTGTGGTCATGCGCTCTTCAAATGTGGGGGTTTCTTGCCACATGAAGTCAGACAACTGCACCAAAAAGATCTTGGACGGGTCCAGCGCCTCAATGGCGTCCAAAGAGGTTTGGGCAGCGAAGATGTGGAAGGAGTCGATGCCAACGCCAAGGTTGGGGCAGTCGGCGCGACACACCACGTCCCAGCTGGTGGGAAATTCGTTGACGGTGCGGCCCCAAGACAGTGCTTCATAGGCGATCTTGATGCCCAGCGGCACGGCCAGCATGGCGAGTTTTTTCAGGTCTGCGGCGATGGCGTCGAGGTCTTGTGTGGCGTGGCGCGAAGTGGACGAGCAGACCAGCAAGACCTTGCTGCCAGTAGCCGCGCACATCTGGAGCATGGATTTGGCGATGTCGAGTTTGTAGCTGTGCAGGTGGCCCGACAGACCTTCAAAATCGCGCAGCACCTGAAAGCCGGTGGGCCGCATGCCGCTGGCCTGCACCGCCGCCACAGCGGCCTGGACACCACCGGGGTGCGTGACCAAATCGCGCGCCATCAGCATCACCTGAGAAAAGCCAGCACCTTTCATGGCGGCCAGCTTGGCCTCCAGGGTGCCCGCCATGGTGATGGTGTCCATGCCGTAGCCGTCGAGCATGCTCATGCGCGGCCTCACTGGTGAACCAGTTCAAAAGCGACCGAGCCCAGCGCAGCACGGGTCAGTGCGCCTCGGTCTTCGGGGTGCAGCTGGGTCGACTCGACGAATTCCACACCACGCGCCTTGAGCGCGGCCACGGCCTGCCCCACATCGGGCACGCTAAAGCCAATGCGCTGCAAGCACTCGGGGCTGTCGTCGGCGTCCATCCAGGGCTCGGGCTCCACCAGTTGCCACAAGAAGCTGCCGCAAGGGCTTTTCATGAGTTTGCCTTTGGGCAAGATGCCAAAGCGCTCTTCGTCAGGGATGGTGCCGAAGTCGAACATGTGTTCGTAGTAAGTTTGCCAGTCAGCGCTGCGGGCGGCGCCAATGTACTGAACCACACCAAAGTAACTCATGCCTGCCAGCGCAGGCGGGTTGGGGTCCACGGTGGGGATGGGCTTGAAGTCGATGTCGTAAATCGAGAACTCTTGCCAGCGGTCGACAAAATAAAAACGGCTGCCGCCTGGCCCGTGAATGGCGGGGATGTGCAGCTCCATGGCCTGCGCATGGCTGTCCACACGCCAAGCGCCCAGTTCCATGCAACGGGTGTGGGCCTGCAGGGCATCGTGCACGCGAAAGGCCACGGCCGAGATCGCCGGCTGGCCGTCCACCGTGCCACTGACGCGTGCGTCGTCAGGACTGGCGTTCACCACCAGATTCATGCCGCCTTGGCGGTACAGCGTGACCTCGCGCGATCGGTGGCGGGCCACCGGGCGAAAACCCACGTTTTCAAGCACTTGGCCCAGCGCTTGTGGGCGGCTGGTGGCGTATTCGATGAATTCAATGCCGGCGATGCCCAGTCGGTTGGGCATGTCGGGGACGGCTTCGCGGTTCGCGGGTTGTTGGCTCATCTTGGGGCTCCTGTGCGGGCTCAATAACTCAGTTGGGCGACACGGCGCAACACCTCGGCGGTGGTGCTGGGCCAACCAAAAAATTCCAAATAGGCGGGAATTTGTTCGTACAACATGTCTGTGCCCACCTGGACACGGCAACCACGGGCTTGCGCCGCCGCCAAAAATGCGGTGGTCTCGGCCTGCATCACCACCTCACCCACAAAAGTGTCGGGCGACAAACGCGACACATCCATCGGCAGCGGGTCGCCCGCGTGCATGCCCATCGGCGTGGCGTTGACCACCAGGTCATGGCCTGCAGGGTCGTTCGAGCCTGTGCGCACCAAAATGTGCGGGTAATGCGTGCGCAGGCGCTCAGCCAAGGCTTCGCAGGCGGGCGTGTTCACATCGAACAGGCTGATCGCGGCAATGCCCGCGCCCGCCAAAGAAGCGGCAATGGCGCAGCCCACACCGCCGGTGCCCACCACCAGCACGCGCTTGGCCTGCAGGTCCAACCCCTTGCCTTGAACGCCGCGCACAAAACCCGCGCCGTCAAACATGTCGCCCACCAAACGCCCATCGGGCAAACGCTTGACCGCATTGCAGGCACCGGCCACACGAACGGTGGGGGTGACTTCATCAAGCAGGCTGACGGTGGTGACTTTGTGCGGCATCGTGATGAGGGCACCCCGGATGTTCTCAAGGGTGAACACGGCCTTGAGGAACTGCGGATAGTGCGCGTCCTTGCAGCCCATGGGCACCACCACCGCATTGATGCCCGCTTCGTTGAAGTACGGGTTGTAAATCATCGGCGACTTGAAGGTGTGTGTGGGGTAGCCGATGTGGGCGATGAGTTCGGTGTGGCCGTTGATCATGGACTGAGGGGAAAAGGTCCGCAGCGTCAAGCGATGCGGGCCATGAATAAGAGGAGGTCAGATCAGGCAGGGCAGAGCAAGGCGCGTGCCCTGCTCTGCCCTTGGGGCTTACTTGCGCAGCTTGGCCAGCTCGGCTTGCAGCTCGGCCACGGTGGCCGCAATCGGCTCGCCGTGTTTGGCGATCACGGGCTTCATCTTGTCGCGCAAGATGGCCACTTCAGCGGCGGGCAAAGTCGTCACTTGCATGCCGCCTTTTTTCAGGTTCTCAAGCAAGCTCGCCTCCTGGGCACGGGCCTGGGTGCGCTGGAACTTCGAAGACTCGGCAGCCGCGTCGCTCAAAATTTTCTTTTCAGCGGCCGACAAGGTGTCCCAGAACTTTTTGCTGATCACGATCGACTGGGGGTTGTACTGGTGACCGGTCAGGGTCAGGTGCTTTTGCACTTCGTACAACTTGGCACCGTTGATGGTGGCCACGGGGTTTTCCTGGCCGTCCACGGCTTTTTGCTCCAAGGCGGCATACAGCTCAGGGAATGGCAGCGGTGTGGGGTTGGCACCCAAAGCCTTGACCCAGTCCACGTTGATCGGGTTGGGGATCACGCGCAGCTTCAGACCTTCGATGTCAGAGACTTTGTTGATTGCGCGGCGACCGTTGGTCAGGTTGCGAAAGCCCAGCTCATAAAAGCCCAGACCGACCAGGCCTTTTTCTTCCAACTTGGCGTGCATTTTTTTGCCAAAAGCACCGTCGACCACGGCATCGGCTTCTGGGCCGCTGGCGAACATGAAGGGGAAGTCAAACACTGAAAAATCGCGCACTTGCGAAGCAAAAATGCCCGAGTTCATCGAAGCCATCTCCAGCGTGCCGCCTTGCAGGGCCGACACGTTGGCTTGGTCGCTGCCCAAAGCGCCACCGGGGAACACATTGACCTTGAGCTTGCCGCCAGACTGCTTCTCGACGATTTCCTTGAACTTCTCCATGCCCTGGATGATGGGGTGGCCTGCCGCATTCTGGTTGGCAAACTTGATGGTCTTGTCTTGCGCCATGGCCACACCGGTCAGGGCCAACGCTGCCGTGGCCAGCACGGTCTTGATGAACACACGTTTCATGATCTTGTCTCCGAAAAGGAAAGCGGGACGCCGGGATAAAAAAACTTGGCGAGGGCGTGCCCATCTCACCGCCAAGCTGGTTGAAAACATCAGGAATAAAAGAACTTGAGGGGCACCAGCACGATGGACGGGAACAGCACCAACAAAAACAGCACCGCAATCTGCGCCAGCATGAAAGGAACAACACCCCGAGCCACTTCGTCGATCTTCATCTTGCCCACACCGGCCACCACGTTCAGCACTGTGCCCACGGGCGGCGTGATCAGGCCAATGGCACCAGCCATCACAAACAGAACCCCAAAGTAAACCGGGTCGATGCCAGCGACTTTCACCACCGGAATCAGCACGGGGGCTAGGATCAAAATGGTGGGTGTCAAGTCCATGGCCATGCCAATGAGCAAGAGCAAGACCATGATGATCACCAGCAACAAAGTCTGGTTGTCCATGAACGGCTGGAGCAATTCAATCAGCTGCGCAGGCATCTGGGCCACAGTGATCAGCCAAGCGCTCACCGAGGCACCGGCCACCAAGAACATGATCACCGCCGTGGTTTTGGAGGCCGCCACCATGACCTCGTAAATTTGCTGCCACTTGAGCTCGCGGTACACCACGGTGGCCACAAAGAAAGCATAAACCGCCGCCACCACCGCCGCTTCGGTGGGGGTGAACACGCCCATCTTCAGGCCCACCAACACGATCACCGGCAAGACCAAGGCCCAGGTGGATTCGCGCAAAGCAGTCCATTTTTCGGCTGTGCTGGATTTGGGCGGGGTGCTGGCACCCTCGCTGCGCGCCACCAGCCACCAGGTCACGGCAATGGCCACGCCCATCAAGATGCCGGGCACGATGCCGGCCATGAACAGCTTGCCAATCGACACATTGCCTGCCACGCCAAAAATCACAAAGGGAATGGAAGGCGGGATGATGGGCGCAATGATGCCGGCCGCACCGATCAGGCCACCTGCACGCGCCTTGTTGTGGCCAGCCTTGACCATCATGGGCAAGAGCAAAGCGGCCAGCGCGGCCGTGTCGGCCACGGCCGAGCCCGACAGCGACGCCAACATCACGGCCGCCAAAATCGTGACAAAACCCAAACCACCGCGCACATGCCCCACCAGGCTCAATGCCAAATTGACGATGCGCCGCGACAGGCCGCCCACATTCATGATCTCGCCCGCCAACATGAAAAATGGCACCGCCAACAAAGGGAAGCTGTTGGCGCCTTCCAGCACGTTTTGCGCCAAAATTTGGGCGTCAAACAAGTCCAGGTGCCACATCAGGGCCACGCCCGACAGCAGCAAGGAATAGGCCACGGGAATGCCCATGGCAATGGCCAACATCAAGGCCCCCAGAAAAATCGCAATCGTCATGGCTTGGCCTTCAGTCTTTTTGTGTGAGCAAAGCCCAGATCTGCATCAGGAACATGACGCCCGTCGACACCGCAAACACCACGCCGCAGCCATACGCCCAGGCCATGGAGTAACCGGTCACGGGCGCTTCCACGTCCCAGTTGATGCGGGTCTGCGCCCAGCTGCCCGACAACATCAGCCAAGTGACCAAGAGCATCAGCAAGTAACCCAACAGCAAAACGGCCTTGCGCAGCATGGGCGGCAGGCTCAACACCAGGGAATCCACACCCATGTGGGCTTTTTCGTGCACGGCCACCGTGGCCCCCAAAAACACCACCCACAAA
>NZ_CALBEX010000601.1 GCF_937889215.1 uncultured Limnohabitans sp. | reverse complement strand
CGTCTGATTTGGCCCAGTTGGCGTAATAGTCCACCAAGGGGCGGGTTTGGGCGCTGTAGACATCCAGACGTTTTTTGACGGTCTCTTCTTGGTCATCGGCGCGTTGCACCAGGGGTTCACCCGTTTCGTCGTCCACACCAGCCACTTTGGGTGGGTTGAAAGTGACATGGTAGGTGCGGCCTGAGGCGGGGTGCGAGCGGCGGCCGCTCATGCGGTCAATGATGGCGTCAAAAGGCACGTCGATTTCGAGGACGTAATCGAGCTTCACGTTGGCCGCTTTCATGGCGTCGGCTTGTGGGATCGTGCGGGGGAACCCGTCAAACAAGAAACCGTTGGCGCAATCGGCTTGGACGATGCGTTCTTTGACCAGGTTGATGATCAGGTCATCGCTGACCAGGCCGCCGGACTCCATCACGGCTTTGGCCTGTAATCCCAGTGGGGTGCCTGCTTTGACTGCGGCGCGCAGCATGTCGCCGGTGGAAATTTGGGGGATGTTGTATTTTTGGCAGATGAAGGTGGCTTGGGTGCCTTTGCCGGCGCCGGGTGCGCCCAACAGAATCAGTCTCATGGAAGTTCCTTATAGCTTGTCATGGGGAATGGTCAGGTGGACCTCGGCGGGGTCCTTGGGTTCTGACGGCTGACTTGAGAATATCACGGGAGCCTCTAGCCAGGCTTACGTCTCCAAGAGCGTGCGAACCCTCTCCAAATCCTCTGGGGTATCGACCCCGGGGCCGGGGGCTTGCTCGGTGATGTGGACGGCAATCCGGTGACCGTGCCAAAGGGCGCGCAATTGCTCCAGCGACTCTAAATTCTCAATGGGCGCAGGCGGCAGTTGGGGGAATTGCGCCAAAAACCCGGCACGGTAGGCATAAATGCCCACATGCCGCAGCGGCGGCGGGCTGGGCAGTTGTGTGATGTCGTGGCCGTTTTGTCCGTCGCGCCACCAGGGAATGGGCGCGCGGCTGAAATACAAGGCCATTTGGCGTGCATCCATGACCACTTTGACGACATTGGGGTTGGTGAAGTCGCTCAGGCTGGCGATGGCGTGGGCCGCTGTGCTCATGCTCGCTTCTGGCCGCTGGATCAGCAGCCCGGCCACTTGGTTGATCAGCTCGGGTTCGATCAACGGCTCATCGCCTTGTACATTGACGACCACTGCATCGGCTTGCAGGCCGAGCATTTCGCAGGCTTGCGCCAAGCGGTCGCTGCCGCTGGCATGGTCTTGCCGGGTCAAGATGGCTGTGATGCCGTGGTCTTGGCAGGCTTGCACGATGCGCGCATCGTCGGCGGCCACC
>NZ_CALBEX010000600.1 GCF_937889215.1 uncultured Limnohabitans sp. | reverse complement strand
GTGGTCATCAAGGTGGCCGGGGCTTGTTGCCGCTCCAGCACCTTCAAAATGTGAAAGCCTGCCCCCGATCGCACCACCTGCGACACGCCGCCCACAGGCAAGGCGGCAGTCGCCTGCACAAACAACTCTGGGTAACGGTCAGCAGGCCGCAAGCCCATGGCGCCGCCTTGGGCCCCCCGGTCAAACGCCTGAGAAAAGCTTTTAGCCAAGTCGGCAAAGTTTTCGCCGTCACGGGCACGCCGGGCAATGTCACTCGCCTTCTCAGCCAGCGGCTTGATCTGTTCGTCGCTGGTGTTTTCAGGCACAGCAATCAAGATCATGGCCAAGTTCAGATCGGCAGGTACACGCCCGGCCTGCGCCTTGAGTTGCTCTTGCAAGAATTGCTCGATCTCGATGTCGCGGATGCGGACGCGGGCTTCTACTTCGCGCTCACGCACACGGGTGAGCAGCAATTGGTTGCGCAACTGTTCGCGAAAAGCGCTCACAGAGACACCATCTTGCTGCAGGCGCTGGCGCAACGCTTCGCGTGAAATCTGGTTGTTGCCCGCCACACTGGCCTCGGCCTGGTCCAATGCGGCTTCGTCGATCACCAAGCCCGTCTCCGTGGCTTGCTGGATCTGGGCTTTTTCGTTGATCAGTTGCTCCAGCGCCAGCTGCTTGGACTCTGGTGCCGAGACCGAACGGCCTTGCGCGGTGGATTCACGCAGCAAACGCAAACTGAGGGACTGAACTTCTTGGTTGGTAATGGGCTCAGAGTTGACCACCGCCACAATGAAATCTGCAGATGCAATGGCCGCAGCAAGGGCTGGGCTAGTCGCAGGCGTTTGTGCGCGAGCAAGCCATGGCCAACAAGCCACCGCCAGACAGACCGAGGCCCCAAAAGCAAAAGAAGCGCGAACAGTAAAAAAGTGTTTATTCATAGTGCTGGAAACGGCTCGGTTCAGAGAAGTTGTCTCGCAAGTTCATGTAACGGGGAATGTTGTTGCGCAAGGCACTCAAGGGGCTGGCACCGACACGGGCCAGTCCGATGAACTCGAGCTGAAACAGCAAGCGGCTGGTCGCGGTGGAAACCGTGCTTTGGATGCGCTCGAAAGCGATGCGTCCAATCCAGCAGCCACCGTCATACTCCAAACCGAGCAA
Organism: uncultured Limnohabitans sp.; assembly: GCF_937889215.1. GTDB lineage: Bacteria > Pseudomonadota > Gammaproteobacteria > Burkholderiales > Burkholderiaceae_C > Limnohabitans_A. The sequence continues at coordinate 3,212 of NZ_CALBEX010000600.1, read as the reverse complement.
ACTGTCCACCAAGCGGCCTTCGGTCAGGCTGAAATTCAGGCGACCCACGCTGTACCAGCGGTCAGGCCCCAGGCCTTGGCCAGGCGTGCGGGTCCAGGCACTTTCTGCGGCCTCATCGCCGCGCCCCAAAAGGTCACTGACGGGCCACTGCCAGCCCAGGTCCACCTGCTCGCTCACGCCTTGGTTCAAGCGATATGCCGCATTCACCACCCGGTAGGGGCTGGGGCTGTAGCGGGCTTGCAAGGTGCTGCGGCGGATGCGATCGGTTTGGCTGTTGAGCTGCAGGGTGCCGTCCAAAGCCCAGCGGTCATCCCAGCGCACGCCCACACCCAGCAGCATGTCGCTCAGGCCACTTTCAGCAGCAGATTGGTCGGGCAAGACAACTTGTTGGTCAGCAAAACGGATGCGCTGGGCCACGCCCACACGCAGCATTTCTGCGCCGTTGGCCACATCAAAAAACCGGCTGGTGACCCCCAGGGTCAAGGCGTTGTTGTCGATCAAGCGGTCCTGGCCCACATACGCGTTTTCACTGTAGATGGTAGACAGGTTGAAGTCGGTGACACCACTGTCGTACACGGGCAGAAAGCTTTGGTCCTTGTAGGGTGTGCGCGCATAAAAAGCACGCGGCTCCAAGGTTTGCGTGACGTTTCGGCCAAACCATTGCGTGTCGCGCTCGTAGACCAACCCTGTGTCAAGCGAAAACGTGGGCAACAACCGGTTGGCTGTGCGCGCACCGTTGTCCAAAGCTTGGTCGAGTTGGTAGCGGGTGGCGTGCATTTGCAGCTTGGGCGTGACAAAACCCCAGGGGCGGAGCCAGGGGCGGCTGACTTGCGCCAGCACAAAGCTGCGTTCGCCATTGCGCGGCACCAAGGTGTTGTTGGGAATGCGGTCGTAGTTGGCCTCAAAGCGTGTGGTGTCGGCCTGCACCGACCAGTCGAGGCCATCGGCATTCCACTGCCCGTAACGCATGCCAATCTGGGGCGCTCGGTCGTAAGGCGGCGTGATCGGGGCATCGATGTTCTGCAAGGTCTGCCAACGCTGGATTTGGGCGCTCATGCTGAAGTCACCTCGCCCCCAGTTCAGCACCCCGGTCGAGGGCAGCAGGCGCTGCGTCAGCACCTGGCCTGAGCGTGTGAAGTCACGCCAATAAGCGTCATCGCTGACCCGGTTCAAGGTCAGCCCCAAACCCACACGCCCCACATCAGCCAAACCGGTATCGATGCTGGCTTGGTGCTGACTGGACCAACCCCAGCGCGCCTGATCGCTCAAGGTGTCCGAGGGCATCAAGTTCAGCCGCGCCTGGCCACGGTAGTCCTGTTCAAGGTAACGAAATTCAGTGTCCACGGCCACGCCGCGCTTGCTCATGAGCTGCGTGGTGACAGTGGCATCGCGGTTGGGCGCGAGGTCAAAGTAATACGGCTGCGCGATCTCCACGCCATTGGTGGTGGTGATGCCCACCACCGGCGGCAGCAAACCCGACTTGCGCTCATTGGTCATCGGGAAAGTGACCGAAGGAATGGCCAAAATGGGCACGTCCTGAAAGCGCAGCTGCACGCCCTGGGCCTGCACAGTGGACTCTTCTTCGTCCAAGGTCAAACGGGTGGCTTTGAGCACCCATTCAGGCAACCACTCCGGCCCGGGCGTTCGTCTGCATGTGGTGTAGGCGGCCTGGTGAACGACCACGCGGGCGTCGTCCACAAAGTCCATCCGCTCGGCTTGCCCGTAAGCGCCACTTTTGTAAAGTTCAAAGGCGGGCTGGTTTAAAAACCCCTGAAAGCTGTCCACTTGCAGCCTCAGCTGAGGCCCCACAAACAAGCTGCCGGCCCGGCTCAGGCGCACCTGGCCCGAGGCCTCGACCACATCCTGGCTCTGGTCATAGGCCAAACGCCCCGCTTGAATGCCCATGCCTGGCTTGCGGATGCTGGCTTGGCCCTCGATCACCATGTCCAGATCGGGCCGAGCGGTCATGCGCTGGCCACTCAGGTAGAGGCCGCCCTCTTGGTCTTGCCGCGCCGAAATGGCCTCTTCCAGCATCGGGCTGCTGCGCAAGTTCACACCCACGGCTTGTGCCTGGCCCAGGCTGGGCATCCACCACAGCGCGGCCATGACCAAGGCCCGCACAGACGTCGCGGACACACAGGACATAAATCGGGCAAGGGGCGAAAGGGTCACGGATTTGAATCAGGAGGGATCAAGTAGAGGTCAAGCTCAGCAAAAGCGCGCAGCAGGCTTTGTAGAATGGGATTATCCATGAGCCACCCCACCTTTTCTCTCGCAATGCCTTCTGAAGTCACCTGGACCGATCCGGCCCGTCAAACCTCGTTCAAGGCGTGGTTGTCCAGCATGGCCTCGGCACAAGGCCTGTTGCCCGACAGCTTGCGTGTGGCTTCGGCCGATGCCAGCTTTCGCCGCTACCTGCGGGTCGACACCGTGCAGGGCGGCAGCCGCATCGTCATGGACGCGCCACCCGACAAGGAAAACTCCGAGCCCTTTGTGCGCATTGCCGCCTTGATGAAGGCCGCTGGTCTGAATGCCCCCGAGGTGCTTGACTGGTATGAGGCCGACGGCTTCATGCTGCTGAGCGATCTGGGCGATGCCACCATGATGTCGGCCATCGACCCCGAGCGCCCCCAGGCCAACCACGGGCTTTACATGCAAGCGGTCGATGCACTGGTCCAGTGGCAGCTGGCGTCGCGCCCCGACGTGCTGCCGCCGTATGACGCCGCACTCCTTGAAAGGGAGCTGAGCCTGTTCCCCGATTGGTATTTGGCCCAACACCGGGGTGTGCAGCTGCAAGGCGCGCAGCGAGAGGTGTTCGACAAGGCTTTTGCCTTGATCGTGCAACGCAACCTGGCCGCGCCCAGCGTGTATGTGCACCGCGACTTCATGCCGCGCAATTTGATGATGCCATTTGGTGCGAATCCTCAGCTGGGCGTGCTGGATTTCCAGGACGCGGTCTATGGCCCCATCACCTACGACATCGCCAGCCTGATGCGCGACGCGTTCCTCACCTGGGACGAGGACTTCGTACTCGACATCACCATTCGTTACTGGGAAAAAGCCCGCAAGGCGGGGCTGATGGATTTTGAAGACTGGCACAGCGACTTCGGCGCGTTTTACCGCGCTGTCGAATGGATGGGCCTGCAGCGCCACCTGAAAGTGGCCGGCATCTTTGCCCGCCTGACCCGGCGCGACGGTAAGCCCAAATACCT
>NZ_CALBEX010000599.1 GCF_937889215.1 uncultured Limnohabitans sp. | reverse complement strand
CTCCACCCTCATTCATTGAAACCCAGGATGTTGCACTTCACTTTTGAATCCGCCGCTTGAGAGCAGCATGTCCCGGTATTCCTCCGCCGAGGCGATGCGCGGGTTGGTCTTGTGGCAATGGTCCGCCAGCGCCCCGGTGATCACGGCGTCAAACAGGCTTTCGGTCACGCCCATCGCGCCCAAACCTGTGGGCAAGCCCAGTCTGGCGCACATGTCTTTGATCGCGTCAGGAATGTCCGAGCCGCTTTGCAAGCCCATGGCCTGGGCCATGCGGTTCAGGCGGTTTTCTTTTTGCACCGACTCGGCTGCGGCGTTGAACGTGACCACCGCGGGCAAAAACATGGCGTTCAAAGTGCCGTGGTGCAGGCGCGGGTTCACACCGCCCAAGCTGTGGCTGAGCGAGTGCACGCAGCCCAAGCCTTTTTGGAAGGCCATGGCGCCTTGCATGCTGGCACTCATCATGTTCAGGCGCGCTTCGCGGTCTTGGCCGTTGGTGGTGGCGCGCTCGATGTGGGCCCAGCCACGCGTCAAGCCGTCGAGCGCGATGCCGTCCGCTGGCGGGTTGAAGGGCGCGGCCATGAAGGTTTCCATGCAGTGCGCGACCGCGTCCATGCCAGTGGCGGCCGTCAGCATGGGCGGCAAGCCAAAGGTCAGTTCGGGGTCACAAATGGCGGCTTTGGGCACGATGAACCAGCTGTGGAAACCGACTTTGCGGCCGTCGTCCAGGATCAAAATCGCGCCGCGTGCCACTTCGCTGCCGGTGCCGCTGGTGGTAGGCACCGCGATGATGGGGGCCACGCGGTCGGTGATCTTGAGCGAGCCGCCTTCGATGGTCGCGTAGGTTTTGAGGGGGCCTTCGTGGCTGACCGCAATCGCCACGCCTTTGGCGCAGTCGATGGCCGAGCCCCCGCCCACGGCGATCAGGCCGTCGCAGCCGTGTTGCTTGTACATGGCCGCTGCGGCGCGTACGGCCGATTCGGTGGGGTTGGATGGGGTTTGATCGAAGATGGTGACAGGCAGGCCCGGCAAGGCGTCCAGGGCTTTTTGCAGCACGCCCGCGGCTTTCACGCCCGCGTCGGTCACGATCAAAGGTTTGTGGATTCCCACGCGCTCGCATTCGGCTTGCAGCAGCTTGACAGCGCCAAAGTCGATCTGGATCTGGGTGACGTAATTGATGAAAGACATGCAAAAACTCCAAGCTGTGGGGCTGAACGGGTGACCGATGATGCTGAACAGGTGACAGACCTGCTGGGCAGGCCGTTGTACCATCAAAGCTCATTTTGATGCAGGAATCGTCTTTGGCCACTGCGCAAGCCCTGTTGCCCGTCACGTTGGCAACACCGAACGACCCACCAAGCGCAACACCACCCGCCCCATGAGCAGTCACCACACCAACCCCCGATCGCTGTTGAACGATGCCACGCGCAACCTGATTGAGCGCGTGCAGCGCGCAGGTCGGCCCCTCATGGCCAGCATGACACCTGCTCAAGCCCGAGCTTTTTATGACATCGGCGGGCCAATGCTGGACCTGCAACCCGCGCCGCATGTGGACCGGGTCGAGGACTTCACACTGCCCGCCCGTGATGGCCAGCACCTGCCTGCGCGCTTGTATGCCTCGCAAAGTGACACGGCTTTGCCTGTGCTGCTGTATATACACGGCGGGGGCTTCACGGTGGGCAGCTTGACCACGCACGACGTGTTGTGCCGCCAGCTCTCACGCCACGGCCATTGCGCTGTGGTGTCTTTGGACTACCGCCTGGCACCGGAGCACCGCTTTCCAACCGCCGTGCACGACAGCTGGGATGCGCTCAATTGGTTGCAGCAAAACGGTCAGACTTTGGGGCTGGACACCCGGCGATTGGCCGTGGGCGGTGACAGTGCGGGCGGCACCTTGGCCGCCGTGTGCGCTCTGATGGCGCGCGATGCAGGCCTGACACTGGCTCTGCAATTGTTGTTTTACCCCGGTTGCGGCGGGCGACAAGACACCGCTTCGCACCACACGTTTGCCGAGGGCTTTATGCTCGACAAAGAGACCATCGACTGGTTTTTTCAGGGCTACATCGACCCGGCCGACCGAGACGACTGGCGCTTTGCCCCCGGCAACGCCCCCGACCACGGCGGTCTGGCCCCGGTCTGGATGGGCTTGGCCGAATGCGATCCGCTGGTGGACGAGGGTGTGCGCTACGCCGACACCCTGCGCATGGCGGGTGTGCCGGTCGATCTGGAGATTTACAAGGGCGTGGTGCATGGCTTCATCACCATGGGCCGCGCCATTCCCGACGCCCTGCAAGCGCATGCCGATGCAGGCAGGGCTTTGAAACACGCTTTTGAAAGTTGACACCATGAAACGCCAGGACTTCCGTTTTTCTCACCGCATGCGCGTGCGCTGGGTTGAAGTGGACATGCAGAAAATCGTCTTCAATGGCCATTACCTCATGTACTTTGACACCGCCGTGACCGATTATTGGCGTCACTTGGCCATGCCTTATGCGGAAACCATGCACCTGTTGGGTGGCGACATGTTTGTCAAAAAAGCCAGTGTCGAGTACCACGCCAGCGCCGAGATGGACGATTTTTTGGACGTGTGCATGCGCTGCGACCGCATTGGCAACTCATCCATGACATTTGCGGGGGCGATTTTTCGGGGCGATGAGCTGCTCATCACCAGCGAGTTGGTCTATGTCTATGCCGACCCAGTGGCCAAAAAGAGCCAGCCCATCCCAGCCCCCTTGCGCGACATGCTCGAAGGCTTTGAGCGGGGCGAAGACATGGTGCAGGTGCATGTGGGCTCGTGGCACGATTTTCAGAAACACGCCAGCCCGCTTCGCCACGAGGTGTTTGTGGATGAGCAAAAAGTGCCTGTCGAGTTGGAGTTGGACCACGAAGACGACACCGCCTTGCACGCCGTGGCCTTGAACCGTATGGGCTTTTGTCTGGCCACAGGGCGTTTGATTCAGCACGCCCCCGGTGTGTCCCGCATCGGCCGCATGGCCGTCAAAAAGCAGATGCGCGGCAGCGATTTGGGCCACCGCGTGTTGCACGCCTTGATGGACGCTGCGCAGCACCGGGGCGACACCCAAGTGATCTTGCATGCCCAGTGCAGCGCCGAAGGTTTTTACAAACGTTCAGGCTTTACCCCACATGGGGCGATTTTTGAGGATGCGGGGATCGCGCACATCGAGATGGTTCGGCCCCTCTAAAACCGGCCCAATCTTCAGCTTCAGGCTTGCGCTGAGTTTTTTGTAGGTCGGTGCCTTCAGGTCCGACATGCGGTTGAACCAAGGCCCCTTAAAGCGCGACCGATGTTCACACCAGCCAATAAGACCATGGAGCCGCATTCATAGGCCGCTTTCAGGCGACCTGGGGCGCAGTGCCCCCAGCGCCGGTCAAATGTCTTCGAGCAAGGCGTAAGGCAGTGGCAGCAACGCCAGCGCCACACCATCCGCGCTGCCCACCCGCCAACCGTTGGCCTGGCTCTCCAGCGTGCCACTGACCAGCGCATCAAAACCCTGCCCGTCCGGGCGCGCCGCGCTCAGCACCACAGTGGCGCAGGGTTGCTCGGGGTCGGCGGGAGTGAAGATGTCTTGCCCAGCCACCATAGCCACGGCGCTGTGCACCCGCGCCGTGCGGCGCTTGAGCGTGCCGCGAAACTGGCTGCGGGCCACCACTTCTTGGCCGGGGTAGCAGCCTTTTTTGAAGTTCACACCGCCGACCGATTCGTAATTGAGCATTTGCGGCACAAAGGCCTCGAACACAGGCTGAGTCAGCAAGGTCACGCCGCTCATGACCTCTGCCCATTGCCAAACATCGGGCTGCACAGCGGGCCCAACGGGCAGCGGCTGATCGAGCGGGGCGATCCACAAGGCCCGTGGCACCTGGGTGTCTCCCAGCAGGGCAGAATAAAGTGCCACGGCGTGGGCCCCGTTGTGGCTGGTGGTTTGCCAAGGGGTGGCTTCAGCCAGAACAGCGTGGGCGCTGTCGCCCAGTAAGCCGCGCATCTGCCACTGGTCGGTGGCATCGCTCATCTTGACTTTGGCACGCATCACGAACATGGACAGGCGCTTGAGGGTCTGGGCCAGCAAATCGAGGCTCAAGACCAGCAAGACCGTGTATGGGGCAGTCTTGACCAAGATGAAACTGGCCTGCATGCGGCCCTTGGCCGAACAAAAAGCCGCCAGGCGAGATTGGCCTACGGGCAAGAGCAGCACGTCGTTGCTCAGTTGGTTGTGCAAAAAATGGGCCGCGTCCTCGCCTTGGGCCTGAATCACGCCCAGTTGGGGCAGGGGACTGATGCCGTTCAAGACGGTGTGGATCTGAGGGCTGAAATCTGCAGGGGTGTTCATGGCGGGGCTCGGTCGGGCGACAAGGCCTGAATTATCATCCCCTCCAAGTTATCAACTCTCCAACAAGGACATGGCCGTGCTCAAAGGCTTGATGAAGTTATTGGCCAGTCTGCTGGTGGTGGCTCTGGCCAGCGCTGGGATCGCCTATGTCTGGCTCAGCCAGCCCATGGACACGGGAACACGTCCCCTGGATTTGTCGATCGAGCCGGGCACCTCGCCCAAAGCCATTGCCCAGGCGGTATCCGAGGCCGGGGCGAAAACCTCGCCGACATTGCTTTACGCTTGGTTTCGGTTGTCAGGTCAGTCTCGCCAGATGCGGGCCGGCAGCTACGAAATCCAGCCAGGCACCACCCCCATCCGATTGCTGAGCATGTTGGTGCGGGGTGAGGAAAGTTTGCGCACCGTGACGATTGTGGAGGGCTGGAACTGGCGACAAGTGCGCCAAGCGCTGGCCAAGGCCGACAGGCTCAAGCCCGACAGCCGCACGATGACCGACGAGGCCTTGATGGTGCACCTGGGCCGCCCCGGTGTGGCACCGGAAGGGCGTTTTTACCCGGACACTTACGCCTATGCCAATGGCTCCAGCGATTTGGCGGTGTTGAGGCGTGCGGCCAAAGCCATGGACAAGCATTTGCAAGAGGTTTGGCTGGTGCGACAACCGGGGGCGGCCCTTCAATCTCCCGAAGAGGCTTTGATCCTTGCCAGCATTGTTGAAAAAGAAACGGGCAAACCCTCGGACCGCGCCGAGATAGCCGGCGTTTTCAACAACCGGCTGCGCATCGGCATGCGCCTTCAAACCGACCCGACGGTGATTTATGGCCTGGGGGAGGCTTTTGACGGCAATTTGCGGCGTGTGCACCTGACCACCGACACCCCTTGGAACACCTACACCCGTGCCGGCTTGCCGCCCACGCCCATTGCCATGCCTGGCAAGGCCTCTTTGCTGGCGGCGGTGCAACCCGCGAAAACCCAAGCCATTTATTTTGTGGCCAAGGGCAATGGCAGCAGCCATTTCAGCAGCACCCTGGACGAGCACAACCGCGCCGTCAACCGCTACCAACGTGGCCAGTGACGCTTTGCGCCGCCAGCATCGGCGACAATCCAGGATTGATTGCACAACCATATGAACAGCGGCACATTCATCAGCTTTGAAGGCATCGACGGCGCAGGCAAGTCCACGCACATCGCCCGCGTGGCCGATGTGTTTCGGCAAGCGGGCAGGGCGGTGGTGTCAACCCGTGAGCCTGGTGGCACGCCTTTGTCTGAAAAACTGCGCGAAATGGTGCTGCATGAGCCCATGGACCCGCTGACCGAGGCCCTTTTGATGTTTGCCGCCCGACGCGAGCACTTGGTCCAGGTGATCGAGCCCGCTCTGGCGCGAGGCGATGTGGTGCTGTGTGACCGGTTCACCGACGCCACTTTTGCCTACCAAGGCGGCGGCCGTGGCTTTGATTGGCAGGTGTTGGCCCATTTGGAGCGCATGGTCCAGGGCTTGCCCAGCGGTGGCGTGCGTCAACCTGATTTGACGGTTTGGTTTGACCTGGACCCCCAAATTGCAGCCGAGCGTTTGGCCTCGGCCAGAGTGCCCGACAAGTTCGAGTCGCAGCCCGTTGATTTTTTTGCCGCTGTGCGCGCCGCTTATGCCCGTCGCCAAAGCGAGATGCCCAGACGTTTTGCGCGCATCGATGCCGCCCAAAGCATGGCGGCAGTTGGCCAGGATGTGGCCCGTGTCGTCGACCAATGGCTGGCTGGGGTCCGCCCATGAGCGCTGTGTTGAACGCCCCTTGGATTGCCCGACAAGCCACCTATTTGCTGGCCCAACGAGGTCACGCTTGGTTGCTGCAAGGCCCGTCAGGCCTTGGCCAATACGAGTTGGCGCTGGCCTTGGCCACAGCTTGGTTGTGCGAAAAACCTACCGCTCAAGGCGCTTGTGGCGACTGCCCGAGTTGCCACGCTGTGTCTGTGCGCACCCATGCCGACTTGGCGGTGCTGATGCCCGAAACCGTGATGCTTGAGCTGGGCTGGCCGCTGTCAGAAAAAGCCCAAGACGAAATCGACAAGAAAACCCGCAAGCCCAGCAAAGAGATCCGGGTGGACGCGATGCGTGACGCGGTGGCGTTTTCTCAGCGCACCGACGCACGAGGGCTTGGCAAGGCAGTGCTGGTGTTTCCGGCTGAGCGCATGAACACCATCACGGCCAACGCTTTGCTCAAAACTCTGGAAGAGCCGCCGGGCGATGTGCGCTTTGTGCTGGCTACCGAGGCCAGCCACATGCTGCTGCCCACCATCCGAAGCCGTTGTTTGGCCCACACCCTCAAGTGGCCCGAGGCCGACGAAGCCCTCCCTTGGCTGAGCGGGCAAGGCGTGCCCACACCCGCAGCGCAAGCCTTGTTGCGCAGTGCGGGCGGGCGGCCCAACGACGTGTTGCGCCAAGCCCAAGCGGGCTTGTCGCCAGAATGGTGGGCCCATTTGCCTAAGGCCATGCGCCAAGGCGATGCCCGGCATTTGGCCGACCTGACAGGGGCCCAGGCCATCGACGCGCTGCAAAAGCTCTGCCACGATTTGGTGCTGCAACAGGCGGGTTCTGCGCCGCGCTTTTTTGACACGGCCCATCTGCCCACCAGTGCCGCTTCTGTCTTGGCGCTGACCGATTGGTACAAACGCCTGATGCAATCGGCCCGCACCGCCGAACACCCTTTCAATGCCGGTCTGATGCTCGAAGCCCTGACCGCCGATGCCCAACAAACCCTGCTGTCCAAGGGCTGATTCACATGTACACCGATTCCCATTGCCACCTGAATTTTCCTGAACTCATGAGCGAGCTGGACAGCATCCAGCAAGCCATGCTGGCTGCCCAAGTGACCCGCGCTATGGTCATTTGCACCACGATGGAAAAGTTTGACGAAGTGCACGGTCTGGCCATGGCCAACGACAACATGTGGGCCACCGTGGGCGTGCACCCTGACAACGAAGGCGTGCGCGAGCCCAGCTTGCAAGATCTGCTGGAGGGCGCAGCGCGCCCCAAAGTGGTGGCCATTGGCGAGACCGGGCTGGATTACTACCAAATGGACGAGCGCAAAGGCGGGCGCACCGTGGCCGACATGGAGTGGCAACGCGAGCGTTTTCGAACCCACATCCGTGCAGCCAGGCAGACCCAACTGCCGCTGGTGATCCACACCCGGCAAGCTTCGGACGACACCATGGCCATATTGAAAGAGGAGGGCGAATCGGGCGGGGCAGGGTGCGCTGGGGGCGTTTTCCACTGCTTTACAGAAAGCCAACAAGTGGCCCGTGCGGCTTTGGACTTGGGTTTTTACATCTCTTTTTCAGGCA
>NZ_CALBEX010000598.1 GCF_937889215.1 uncultured Limnohabitans sp. | reverse complement strand
CCACACCGACGCCATCATGACCCGTGACCACATGCACGCCCAGCGCTTTTTGCGCGAGGTGGACTCGGCCAGCGTCATGGTCAACACCAGCACCCGGTTTGCCGATGGTTTTGAGTACGGCCTGGGTGCCGAAATCGGCATCAGCACCGACAAGTTCCACGCCCGAGGCCCCGTTGGCATCGAAGGCCTGACCTCGCTCAAGTACGTGGTGCTGGGCGAGGGCGAGGTGCGCGGCTGAACCCCGACGTGCTGTGTGCCCCCCCAAACGGCTGCCGGGCGTGTGTCCGGTAGGTGCTTGCAAAGGGGCTGACCGGCCCCATATGATTTTTGTTTTGTCCCCATTTTTTGCCCCATAAAGGTTGCCCATGGTTCCCCATCTCGTCACCGCCCTGAACGGCCCCATCAATGAGCTGGAGCAGCGCATCTTGGACTCCATGCCCGCCATTGAGCGCTGGTTCCGTCTGGAGTGGATGGAGCACACGCCGCCGTTCTACACCTCGGTGGACATCCGCAATGCGGGCTTCAAACTCGCCCCGGTCGACACCAACCTGTACCCCGGTGGTTGGAACAACCTGACCCCCGAGATGCTGCCTTTGCCGGTGCAAGCGGCGCAATCGGCCATCGAGAAGATCTGCCCGGAGGCCAAAAACCTGCTGATCATTCCCGAAAACCACACGCGCAACACCTTCTACCTGACCAATGTGGCGCAGCTGCAGCGCATCTTCCACATGTCCGGCCTGAACGTGCGCTTGGGCTCGATCAACCCCGAGATCAAAGAAGCCACGACCATCGATTTGCCCAACGGCGAGAGCGTGACCTTAGAGCCTGTGGTGCGCAGCCAGCACCGCCTGGGCCTGAAAGACTTTGACCCCTGCACCATCTTGCTCAACAACGACTTGTCGGCCGGTGCCCCGGGCATTCTGGAAGACCTGCACGAGCAGTTTTTGTTGCCGCCCCTGCACGCAGGCTGGAGCGTGCGACGCAAAACCAAGCACTTTGAGAGCTACGAAGAAGTGGCCAAGCGGTTTGGCAAGTTGCTGGGCATTGACCCTTGGCTCATCAACCCGATGTTCAGCCAGTGCGGCGATGTGAACTTTGCCGAAGGCACGGGCATGGAATGCCTGCGCAGCAACGTGGACGCGCTGCTGACCAAGATCAAGCGCAAATACAAGGAATACGGCATCAACGAAAAGCCGTTTGTGGTCGTGAAGGCCGACAACGGCACTTACGGCATGGGCATCATGACGGTGCGCGATGTGGCCGATTTGGACGCACTGAACCGCAAAACCCGCAACAAGATGAACGTCATCAAAGACGGCCAGACCGTCAACGACGTGATCATCCAAGAAGGCGTGTTGACCAACGAGCGCATCAACGACGCCGTGGCCGAGCCCGTGGTTTACATGATGGACCGCTATGTGGTGGGTGGTTTCTACCGGGTGCACGCTGAGCGCGGTGTGGACGAAAACCTGAACGCCCCGGGCGCCAGCTTTGTGCCCTTGGCCTTCGCCGACACCCCGCACTTGCCCCAGCCGGGCGTCAAACCCGGAGCCAGCGTGCCCAATCGGTTTTACATGTATGGCGTGATTGGCCGCTTGGCCATGCTGGCCGCCAGTTACGAGCTGGAAGCCACCGACCCCGAGGCCGAGGTGTACGACTGAAAGGGCTGAACCGGTGGGCAATTGATCAGTTGCTGCACTGCAACATTTTCAAATTCTCCCGTGACAGGTCCGAAAAAGAGGGCGCACAATAGGCCCCTCTTCAGCTATGCGGTACTTTTGGGTGCCGCTCTTTCATGTGGCCTCCACCCGTTCCTCCCTCGCTGCCCTGACCTTAGGGGCCATTGGTGTGGTGTATGGCGACATCGGCACCAGCGTGCTGTACGCCATGAAAGAGGTGTTTGGCTCCGGCCATGTGCCCTTCACACCCGAGAATGTCTACGGCATCCTCTCCATCTTTTTTTGGACCTTGACCACCATCGTGTCGGTCAAGTATGTGGTGCTGGTGCTGCGCGCCGACAACCATGGCGAAGGCGGCTTGGTGGCCATGTTGGCCCTCGCTTCGCAATCGGTCAAAGACAAACCTCAGCTGCGCAAAGTGCTGTTGGTGGTGGGGATCTTCGGGACTTGCCTGTTTTATGGCGATGGCGTCATCACCCCAGCGATCTCGGTGCTGTCGGCGGTCGAAGGCCTGGAGGTCATCTCGCCCGCTTTTAAGCAGGCGGTGATTCCGCTCACCTTGGTGATCCTGTTTCTGTTGTTTTGGGTGCAAAAGCGGGGCACCGCTGGCATCGGCAAGTTTTTTGGCCCAATCACCTTGGTCTGGTTTGCCAGCATCGCCATTTTGGGCGTGTCGCACATCGTCCACCATCCCGAAATTTTGCTGGCCATCAGCCCGCATTACGCCTTGGGGTTTATTTGGCACAACCCTGGCATTACCTTCATCATTCTGGGGGCGGTGGTGCTGTGCGTCACGGGCGGCGAAGCGCTGTATGCCGACATGGGCCACTTCGGTAAAAAACCGATTCGCCTGGCCTGGTTCAGCGTGGTCATGCCATGCCTGACCTTGAACTATTTTGGTCAAGGCGCATTGCTGCTGTCCAATCCCGAAGCTGTAAAAAACCCGTTTTACATGATGGCACCTGACTGGGCCTTGGTGCCTTTGGTGGGCTTGGCCACCATGGCCACGGTGATCGCCTCGCAAGCCCTTATTTCGGGCGCTTTCAGTGTCACCAAACAGGTGATTCAGCTGGGCTACCTGCCGCGCTTGCAGGTGCTGCACACCAGCGAGACCGATACGGGTCAGGTGTACATGCCCTTTGTGAATTGGGGCCTGTTTGTAGCCATTGTTTTGGCCGTGGTTCTGTTCAAGTCGTCCAGCAACTTGGCCGGGGCTTATGGCATCGCGGTGTGCACCGACATGCTCATCACCACGGTGCTCACCTTCTTTGTGATCCGTTACGCCTGGAAGCTGCCGCTGGCGCTGTGCATTGGCGCAACAGGCTTCTTCTTTGTGGTCGATTTGGCTTTTTGGGCGTCCAACTTGCTCAAGTTGCTGGACGGTGGCTGGTTCCCGCTGCTCATCGGAACGGCCGTGTTCACGCTCATGCTGACGTGGCACGACGGGCGTCGCCTGCTCAATGACTCTTTGCGCTCGGACGCTTTGCGTTTGACCGATTTTTTAGAGGCCGTATTTATCTCTCCACCCACACGCGTGGAAGGCACGGCCGTATTCTTGACGGCCGAGGCGGGCACAGTGCCCAATGCCTTGCTGCACAACTTGAAACACAACAAGGTGCTGCACCAGGAAAACTTGTTTGTCACTGTGCGCAGCCACGAAGTGCCGCGCATGGCCTTGAAGCAGCGGCTGGATGTGACGCCTTTGGGCCATGATTGCTGGCAAGTGATCGTGAATTATGGTTTCAAAGACAACCCAGATCTGCCCTCGGCACTGGCCCACATCCGAGGTGAGGGCCAGCAGCTCGACCCGATGTCCACCAGCTATTTCCTCTCGCGCGACATTGTGATTCCCACCATTGGTGGCGGCATGGCCCCTTGGCGCGAAAAACTCTTTGCCCAGATGCACCACAACGCAAGCGGCGCTGCCGCGTTTTTGAACCTGCCCACCAATGCGGTGGTCGAGCTGGGCTCCAAAATCGAGATTTGAGGCTCTGTGCGCACCACCCATTTGCTCTACCTGCACGGCTTCAGGTCGTCGCCCCAGTCGGCCAAGGCCCAAATCATGGCCCAGCGGGTGCAGGCCCTGCACCCTGGTGTCACATGGTGGTGCCCGCAGTTGCCTGCTTCACCCGCGCAAGCCATTGATCTGTTGCTGCAGGGCACGGCCGAGTGGCCGCGAGAGCAGATGGCGGTCATGGGTTCATCGCTCGGCGGCTTTTACGCCGCCTGGTTGTCGGTTCACCTGAGTGTTCCGGCGGTGCTGATCAACCCGGCGGTGCACCCTTCGCGCGATCTGGCGCGTTACATCGGCGAGCATCCGGTCTGGCAAGACCCGACGCAAAGCATCTTTTTTGAGCCGGCTTATGTGCAAGAGTTGATGGAGCTTGAAAGTCAGCCCTTGCCAACCCGGCCCGCCACGCTGGCCTTGATCGCCAAGGGCGACGAGGTGCTGGACTGGCGCGAAATGCTGGCCCGCCACCAGACCGGGCAGGTGCGCCTGATCGAGGGCAGCGACCACGCCTTGACCGATTTTGAAGACCACTTGCCGCAAATCCTTGAATTTCTTCAGCTGGCGTGAAGCCTGGCGAGCCGAATGGCCGGGTGGCGTGGGAAAATCCTGCCATGTACGTATTATTTGAAGATGCCGGCAAATTCATGGCCGGTCGGATCATGTCCGAAGCCGATGCCTCGGCGCAGGTCGAACTCGACTCCGGTAAACGGGTCAAGGTCAAATCGGCCCACATGCTGCTCAGGTTCGACAAACCGGCCCCGGCTGCGCTGCTCAGCGATGCCGCCGCCTTGAGCCAGAGCATCGAGCTGGAGCTGGCCTACGAATGCGCCCCGGACGAAGAGTTCGGCTTTGGCGATTTGGCCAAAGACTATTTCAGCGCCAACGCCAGCACCACCGAGCAGGTGGCGGCTTTGCTGCGCCTGCACGAAGCGCCGCATTACTTCCGCCGGGGCGGTGCCAAAGGCCGCTTCAAGAAAGCCCCGGCCGAGATCGTGCAGCAGGCCTTGCTGGCCATCGAGAAGAAAAAGCAGGTCCAAGCCCAGATCGAGGCCTGGTCGGCCGATCTGGTGGCGGGCACTTGCCCTGAGCCGATTCGTGAGCAGCTCTACAAAATTTTGTTTCGCCCCGACAAGAACACGGCCGAATACAAAGCCGTGGTCGAGGCCAGCAAAAGCAGCCAGACCGCGCCTTTGGACCTGCTGCAAAACGCGGGGGCCATCGCCTCGCCTTGGGATTTTCATTGGCAGCGTTTCCTGTTTGACCTGTTCCCAAAGGGCACGGGCTTTCCACCTTTGCAAGCGCCCGCCATCACCGACGACTTGCCGCTGGCCCCGGTGCAGGCTTTTTCGATTGACGATTCGCACACCACCGAAATCGACGACGCCTTGTCGCTGCAGGGTTTGGGCACGGGCATGGTGACCGTGGGCATCCACATCGCTGCGCCCGGTTTGGCCTTGAGCCCCGGCGGCGCCATCGACCAGCTGGGCCGCGCCCGCCTGTCCACCGTCTACATGCCCGGTTACAAAATCACCATGCTGCCCGACAGCGTGGTGCAGGCCTACACCCTGATCGAAGGGCGCGACTGCCCTGCGGTGTCGCTGTACGTGACTTTCAGCGAAGACACCCTGGAGGTGCAAAGCGCCGAGACACGTCTGGAGCGCGTGCCGATTTTGGTCAACCTGCGCCATGACCAATTGGACGACCGCATCACCCGCGAATGGCTGGAGGGCGAGGACCAGAGCGACCACGCCGACGTGCCGGTGAGCCGCGACACCCTGGCGTTTTACTGGCGTTTGGCGCAAACCCTCAAGGCCCGGCGCGAAGTGGTGCGCGGCAAGCCCGAGAACTTCAACCGCCCGGATTACAGCTTCAAGCTGGAGCGGGAGAGCAACGACACGCCCCCCACGGGCGACGAGACGGTGGTGATCGGCACGCGCAAACGCGGCGCGCCGCTTGATTTGATGGTGGCCGAGGCCATGATTTTGGCCAACAGCACCTGGGGCCAGTGGATGGCGCAGCTGGGTGTGCCCGGCATTTACCGCAGCCAGGCCAGCCTGGCGCCCGGCGTGAAAGTGCGCATGGGCACCAAGGCGCTGCCGCACGCCGGCATTGGTGTGCCCAGCTACGCCTGGAGCACCTCGCCGCTGCGCCGCTACACCGACCTGGTCAACCAGTGGCAAATCATCGCCTGCGCCAAGCATGGCGCTACCGCCGCATTGGCCGCGCCCTTCAAGCCCAAAGACGCCGAGTTGTTCTCGATCATCAGCGGTTTTGACGCCGCTTACAGCGCTTACAACGGCGTGCAGTCGAGCATGGAGCGTTACTGGACGCTGCGCCATGTGCAGCAGCAAGGCATTGAAGAGCTGGATGCCAGCCTGGTCAAGGAAATGGGCGGCGGCACCTGGCTGGTGCGCGCCGACACTTTGCCTTTGATGTTCAGCGTCATGGGAGCGCAGAACCTGCCGCGCGGGGCGCGTGTGCGCGTCAAATTGGCCGATGTGGACCTGATGGCGTTGGATGTGCGCGGCACCGTGATCGCGCATTTGGATGCTGAGCAGGCCTCAGAAGCCGAAACCGACGAAGCCGAGGACGACGACAGCCTGCCCGCAGGCCCGGTCACCATCGCGATGGACTTGAACGACAGCCCCTCAGACCATGCCACTTGAGAACCCGCCCAGCAAAGCGGTCGGCCACAATAAGACCGCTTTAGCCGGCCCCTCTTGGGCCGTGGCCTTGCGGGCCTCGCCACACCGAGGGCTGATCTGGGCCCTGGGTTTTTCGGTGGCGGTCCATCTGGGCCTTGTCGGCTTTCGGTTTGCTGCACCAGAGGCCTACAACCGGGTCTTTCAGGACACCCCTTTTGAAGTGATCTTGGTCAATGCCCGCAGTCAGGAGTTGCCCCAAGAGGCGCAAGCCCTGGCCCAGGTGAGTTTGGCGGGTGGCGGTGAAGTGCCGCAGGTGCGCATTGCCAGCTCGCCCTTGTTGCCCTCGATGAACGAGGATCCGGGCATGGACCTGAGTGCAGTCAAGAAGCAAATTCAAGCACTCAAAATTCAGCAAATGCGATTGTTGAGCCAACTCAAAGATGAGTTGGCCGCCTTGACGCGCGAAAACTTGGGCGACAAAAGTGACAGCCCTGAGCGCGATGTCAAAGTGCAGCGACAGCAGCAATTGGCCCGTCAGTTGGCCCAAATTGAGCAACGTGTGGACCAAACCCAGGGCGCAGCCCGCAAGCGCTACATCAGCCCTGCCACCAAGGAGGTGGTGTATGCCTTGTATTACGACAAAATGCGTCGAACCATCGAATACCAAGGGACCTTGAACTTCCCGGAGGTGGGGGGCGAGAGGATTTACGGGCAACTCACCATGGTGATCACCGTCGACAGTCGGGGGCGCTTGTTGAACACCGAAGTGGCCAAATCTTCCGGCAATCCATTGCTGGACACCCGGGCCGTGGCCATTGTGCGCAGTGCAGCCCCTTTTGGCATGTTCAACCAGAAAATGCGCGCTCAGGCGGATCAGATTGTGGTCGTCACTCGTTTCAATTTTTCGCGGGATGCCACACTGGACACTTACATGATGGCCTCTGATGAGGCCAAACCATGATGCGCTTGGTGAGCATTCAATGCCGAGGACAACGCACATGCATGCACTGAAACGCTGGTTGTTGTTGGTGGTGTTGGCGGTGGTGGCACTGCAGCTGTTTTTTGCCTTGCGCATTGTCGGCATGAATTGGGCCTTGCCCGAATCCACCAGCTTTCAGCGTTCACAGGCTTGGCACATCGTGCTGCGCGATGGCCAATTGCCCTGGCGACAAGACAGCGTTGACATGAGCGCGCTGGCCAAACCCTTGCAGCGCGCCGTCATCGCCTCAGAAGATGCCGCCTTCACCCAGCACCATGGGGTTTGGTGGCAGTCGCTGGAAAACGCGTGGCAAAAAAATGCCAAGGCCAAATGCCAATGCGCAACTCACCAGCCAACACACATA
>NZ_CALBEX010000597.1 GCF_937889215.1 uncultured Limnohabitans sp. | reverse complement strand
CTTGTTGATGCGCCCCATCTTCAACGCCGCCAAGGCGGTGCCCAAAAATGCCAAGCGCGTGGCCTATGCCGACGGCGAAGATGAGCGCGCCCTGCGTGCCGCGCAAATGGCCATCGACGACCAACTGGCCCACCCGATCTTGATCGGTCGCCCCAGCGTGATCGCTGCCCGCATCGAAAAAGCCGGGCTGCGCATGCGCCTGGGCGTGGACGTGGACAACGTCAACCCGGAAGACGATGCACGTTTTCGCCAATATTGGGAGCACTACCACCAGCTGATGAAGCGCAACGGTGCCACGCCTGCGGTGGCCAAAGCGGCGGTGCGCCGCTCCAACACCATCATTGGTGCCTTGATGGTGTCGCTGGGCGATGCCGATGGCCTGATCTGCGGCCTGACGGGCAGTTATATGACGCACTTGGAGCGCATCGACAGCATTTTGGGCAAGCGCGCCGGCGTGATCAACTACGCCGCCGTGAACGCGCTCATGAGCGACTTGGGGCCGCTGTTCATCACCGACACCTATGTGAATGAAGACCCCAGCGCCGAGCAATTGGCGGAAATCGCGGCCATGGCAGTCAAAGAGATTCAGCGCTTTGGCATCGTGCCCAAGGTGGCCTTTCTGTCGCATTCGAGTTACGGCTCGTCCAAACGCGCATCGGCGCGCAAGATGCGCTCGGCGCGTGACCTGTTTGTGGCGCAGCACCCCGACATCGAGTGCGACGGCGAGCTGCATGGCGACGCCGCCTTGCAGCCAGAAATTCGCAACGTGTACTTGGAGGACAGCACGCTCAGCGGCTCGGCCAATTTGCTGGTCTGCCCCAACCTGGACGCGGCCAACATTTTGTACAACGTGCTGAAAACAACCACCAGTGGCGGCGTGACGGTCGGCCCGATCCTGATGGGCACCGCCGCCACAGCGCACATCCTGACCCCGGCCGCCACGGTGCGCCGGGTGCTCAACATGACCGCACTGGCAGCGGCCGGCGTGCACAACTGAAGGGCCAAAAGGGAAAAAAGAGG
The DNA here is from genome assembly GCF_937889215.1 of uncultured Limnohabitans sp. GTDB lineage: Bacteria > Pseudomonadota > Gammaproteobacteria > Burkholderiales > Burkholderiaceae_C > Limnohabitans_A. The sequence continues at coordinate 4,085 of NZ_CALBEX010000597.1, read as the reverse complement.
ATGAAAGCCCCATTTTGGTGCATTTTGAGTCCTGAATGGGCACCAAAACTGGGGATTTCTAGGGGATCAACCTGACATACGCCGTCAGGCACATGGTCGATAATGGCACCGATTTTGCTAGACAAGAATCACCGTTTATTTGACCCAGGAGCCCCTCATGAACAAGCGTTTCTTCATCAAAGCCACCGCAGCTGTCGCCGCAGTCGCGTCTTTTGGCCTGGCACAAGCCCAGACCACCCCAATCAAGTTCCAACTGGACTGGCGCTTTGAGGGCCCTTCAGCGCTCTTCTTGGTGCCTGCAGCCAAAGGCTACTTCAAAGACGCCAAGCTGGACGTGACCGTGGACTCGGGCAACGGCTCGGGCGGCGCAGTGACCCGCGTGGCCTCGGGCACTTACGACCTAGGCTTTGCCGACCTGGCCGCCCTGATGGAGTTCCACGCCAACAACCCCGACGCACCCAACAAGCCTGTGGCCATCATGATGGTCTACAACAACACGCCCGCCTCGGTCATGGCCCTGAAGAAGTCCGGCATCAAAACCCCTGCCGATCTGGCTGGCAAAAAATTGGGCGCACCCGTGTTTGACGCTGGCCGCCGTGCTTTCCCCATCTTCCAAAAGGTCAACAGCATCGGCAATGTGGCCTGGACAGCGATGGACCCACCTTTGCGTGAAACCATGCTGGTGCGCGGCGATGTGGACGCCATCACCGGCTTCACCTTCACCTCGCTGCTCAACATCGAAGCGCGTGGCGTGAAAGCCGAAGACGTGGTGGTCATGCAGTACCCCGACTTTGGCGTCAAGCTCTATGGCAACGCGGTCATCGCCTCGCCCAAGATCCTGAAGGAAAACCCCGCTGCCGTGAAAGCCTTCTTGGCCGCCTTCACCAAGGGTGCCAAAGACGTGATCGCCGACCCCGCCAAAGCCATTGAATCGGTCAAGGCACGCGACGGCATCATCAACACCGCCTTGGAAACACGCCGCCTGCAACTGGCCATTGACACCGTCATCAACAGCCCATCGGCCCGCGCCGAAGGCTTTGGCCAAGTCAACGGCCCGCGCCTGACCTTGATGGCCTCGCAAGTGTCCGACGCTTTCAACACCAAGACCCGCGTGAAAGCCGAAGACATCTGGAATGGTTCGTTCCTGCCCTCGGCCAAAGAGCTGGACATCCTGCCCAAAGGCAAGTAATTCGATGCCCAAGCGCGGTCTGCTGTTTGCAGACTGCTGCTTGGCACTGCTGCGGGTGTATTGCCCCGGCGGCCTGGGCCCACATCCAACCTCCGGGTGATGCTGGGCTTTTGCAGGGCGTTGCGTGTATACACTTTCGAACACCATTTCAAAGTCCTCTCACCATGTCCCAAGACGCATTCGTCGATTTCCAGAATGTCTGGCTGGCCTACAACGACGAGTTGCTGGCGCAAAACCACTTTGCGGTGGAAGACATCAATTTGCAGGTCAAGCAAGGCGAGTTCATCGCCATCGTCGGCCCATCGGGCTGCGGCAAGTCCACCTTCATGAAGCTGACCACGGGCCTGAAAATGCCCAGCAAAGGCCGCATCCTGGTCGATGGTCAACCGGTCACCGGCCCGCTCAAAATCAGCGGCATGGCGTTTCAGGCTTCGTCGCTTTTGCCCTGGCGCACCACGCTCGACAATGTGCTGCTGCCGCTGGAAATCGTGGAGCCTTACCGCACCAACTTCAAGCAGAAAAAGGCCGAATACGCAGAGCGCGCCCGCAAGCTGCTAAACACCGTGGGCCTGGGCGGCTACGAAGACAAATTTCCGTGGCAACTGTCAGGCGGCATGCAGCAACGCGCCAGCATTTGCCGCGCCTTGATCCATGAGCCCAAGATGCTGCTGCTCGACGAGCCTTTTGGCGCGCTCGACGCCTTCACCCGTGAAGAACTCTGGTGCATCTTGCGCGACCTGTGGACCGAGCAAAAGTTCAACGTGATTTTGGTCACACACGACCTGCGCGAATCGGTGTTTTTGGCCGACACGGTGTACGTGATGAGCAAGAGCCCCGGCCGCTTTGTGGTGAAAAAAGAAATCGACCTGCCGCGTCCGCGTGATCTGGAGATCACCTACACCCCTGAATTCACCAACATCGTGCACGAGTTGCGCGGCCACATCGGTGCCATGCGCAAAACCGGTGCGGCGATCAACCAATAAGCGGGAGCCCCTCGTGAACAAAAAATCCCTCGAAAGCTGGTCGCCCTGGATCTTGCTGGTGCTGAGCATCCTGATCTGGGAAGGTCTGTGCCGCGCCTTCAACGCGTCGGAATTCATTTTCCCCAGCCCCTCGCGCATCGCGCAGCAAACCATCGAATACCGCGACGTGATCGCAGGCCACGCCTGGCGCACCTATTGGGTGACCATGGTGGGCTTTGGCATTGCCATCGTGGTGGGCGTGTTGCTGGGCTTCATCATCGGCAGCTCACGCTTGGCCTATGCCGCCGTGTACCCGCTCATGACCGCCTTCAACGCGCTGCCCAAAGCGGCCTTTGTGCCGATCTTGGTGGTGTGGTTTGGCATCGGCATCGGCCCCGCCATCCTCACGGCTTTCCTGATCAGCTTCTTCCCGATCATGGTGAACATCGCCACAGGTCTGGCCACCTTGGAGCCCGAGCTGGAAGACGTGCTGCGCGTGCTGGGCGCCAAGCGCTGGGACGTGCTGGTCAAAGTCGGCCTGCCCCGCTCCATGCCTTACTTTTACGGCTCACTCAAAGTGGCGATCACATTGGCCTTTGTGGGCACCACGGTGTCCGAGATGACGGCGTCGAACGAAGGCATTGGCTACCTGCTGATCTCTGCCGGTTCGGCCATGCAAATGGGCTTGGCGTTTTCTGGTCTGGTCGTGGTCGGCGCGATGGCCATGATCATGTACGAGCTGTTCAGTTACATCGAAAAGCGCACCACCGGCTGGGCCCACCGCGGCTCACAAGGCGAGTGATGCCCCTCGGGCGAGCCACCCCATGACTTGGCTCGCCCACTTGCAACTGGACTACGCCCGTGAGTCCAATCGCAGCGTGGCCCGCTACCTGCACCAAGGGCCGCTGCGCATTTTGCAAAGCCTGTACCCCGAAGGCGATGCGGTGTGCCACAACGTGTTGGTGCACCCGCCCGGAGGCTTGACCGGCGGCGACACCCTCGACATGCACGTCACTGTTGGCGAAGGTGCCCATGGCCTGGTGACCACGCCCGGCGCCACCCGCTTTTACCGCTCCGAAGCCGGACTCGCCACCCAACAGGTGCATGCCCGGGTCGAGGCCGGGGCACGCCTGGAATGGCTGCCCCTGGAGGCGATTGCCTACAACCAATGCGACGCGCTCAACCGCGCCGTGTTTGAGCTGGCCCCTGACGCCGAGATGATGACCTGGGACATCACCGCCTTGGGGCTTCCTGCCGCCCAACTGCCTTTTGCCCAAGGCACATTTCGCCAACACTTGGAAATCCCCGGCGTGTGGTTGGAGCGCGGCACACTGGACGCACAAGACAGCCGCTTGATGAACAGCCCCTTGGGTTTGGCGGGCCACCGCTGCATGGCCACCTTGGTGTTTGCAGCAGGCAGCGCCATTGCCGCCGAGCGCAGCGAAAGCGCACTGGCCTGTGCGCGCGAAGCACTTGAAGCCTCGCCACTGCGCCTGAGCGCAGGGGCCACCTCACCCCACCCTCAAGTCATCGTCGTGCGGGTGCTGTCGCCGCTCACGGAGCCTGCAGTGCAGGTGCTGCGCCAAATCTGGGCCCAGTGGCGCGCAGCCCTGTGGGACATGCCAGGCACCTTGCCCCGCATCTGGAACATGTGAGGGTTGAGGCGAGAACGGTTGTGGCGGTGTTCTTCGAAGAAGCCCAAACAACTCCACCCTGACCCTTCATAGGGGGCGCTGGGTGCGCCAGCCCACACAAGCCACGCCTCATTGGCCAGGCTCACAAATGTGCAAGTCAAACGTTGACGTGGGTCAAACCCAACCCACCACGGTGGAATAATTTCCTTATGACCTTTTTCGGGGTCAAACTTCAGCCGTCCGCATTCCTTCGTGTTCGAGTGAAAATCGAGACCAAGGCGCTGTCTTTGGTCCATGTTG
>NZ_CALBEX010000596.1 GCF_937889215.1 uncultured Limnohabitans sp. | reverse complement strand
CACAAGGGCATGGGCATGGTCACAGCCACGAACATGGCCATGCGGATCATTCGCACGCAGCCCACGCCGAGCCCCATGTGCACGGTCCTGATTGCCAGCACGAACATGCGGCACCAGCAGCAACGCCGCCAGCAGGCAAACGCATCGCCATCCCGGTCCGTGCGGCCCCTGCCCAACCACATGTGCACGGCCCCGGCTACGGTCATGAGCACTGAGACCGCACCGTCGGGCCTGCTGCAACTGATCTGGCTCGCATCACCTGCGTTGCCGATTGGCGGCTTCTCGTATTCGGAAGGCCTCGAAGCCGCCATCGAGCAAGGCCTGGTGCACAACGAACAAAGCGCCACCGACTGGGTCGTAGACCAGCTGCACCTGACCCAGTCGCGTGGCGACATGGCCGTGCTGGCCCAAGCCATCCCCGCTTGGCAAAACCTGGACACAGCGCGTCTACAAGCCTTGAACGACTGGGTCTTGGCCACCCGCGAAACGGCTGAAATGCGCTTGCAAGCCGAACAAATGGGACGCTCACTGCTCGACTGGCTGCGCAACCTGCAACAAGCCAGCGCGGCACAACTGCAATGCTGCGCCCAATTACCCCCCACCTACCCACTGGCCATGGCGCTGGCTTTGTCCTTAACGCAAGCGCCTCTTGACCAAGCCCTGCAAGCTTGCGCCTTTGGCTGGGCCGAAAACATGACCCAAGCCGCACTCAAGGCCGTGCCCCTGGGGCAAAGCGCCGGGCAGCGCATGCTGGCGCGTCTGGCCCGAGAAATTCCTGTGGCGGTGCACACCGCCATGCATCTGAATGACAACGAACGCCAAGCCTTCAGCCTCATGCTGGCCATCTTGTCGTCTCGCCACGAAACCCAATACTCCCGCATCTTCCGATCATGAACAGCACATCTTCTGCCTTGCACCACATCCCCCACCGCACGAAAAAACTGCCGCCCCTGCGCGTGGGCATTGGCGGGCCCGTAGGCTCCGGCAAAACCACGCTGCTGGAGATGCTGTGCAAAAACATGCGCGAGCGCTGGGACCTGATCGCCATCACCAACGACATCTACACCAAGGAAGACCAGCGATTGCTGACGGTGAGCGGCGCGCTTGCAGCAGAGCGCATCATGGGCGTCGAAACCGGTGGCTGCCCACACACCGCGATCCGCGAAGACGCGTCGATCAACCTTGAAGCGATTGACCGCATGCTGGAGAAGTTCCCCAACGCCGACGTGGTCTTCATCGAGAGCGGCGGCGATAACCTGGCCGCCACCTTCAGCCCCGAACTGAGTGACCTCACGATCTACGTGATCGATGTGGCCGCAGGCGAAAAGATTCCCCGAAAGGGCGGCCCCGGCATCACCAAGAGCGATCTATTCGTCATCAACAAGACCGACTTGGCCCCGCATGTGGGCGCAGACCTTCAAGTCATGCGCGACGACACCCAGCGCATGCGCCCCAACCGCGAAACCCGCCCCTGGGTCATGACCAACCTGAAAACGCTGGATGGCTTGGCCGAGGTGGTGGCGTTTATTGAAAAAAGAGGCATGCTCAGCCCACATTGACTTGGTTGGCCGCACTGCAGCCCCTGCATCCGGTTTTTTAATCGCTACAATCTCACCCCAAGGAAGCGTGGCAGAGTGGTCGATTGCACCGGTCTTGAAAACCGGCGACTTGAAAAGGTCCGTGAGTTCGAATCTCACCGCTTCCGCCAGAACCCCCAATGCAAAACGCCCCTCTCGGGGCGTTTTGCATGGATGGCCGCTGGTTTTTACTTCTGAAACCGGTGGATGTGTGCATCGCGCAAAACGTTTTTCTGTACCTTGCCCATGATGTTGCGGGGCAAAGTGTCGATCAGCACGCAGTGCTTGGGCACTTTGAAGTTGGCCATTTGTGACTTGATGGCCTGAACCACCGATTCCGGCGAGACACTGGCGCCCGGCTTGGCCACCACCACCGCCACACCCACCTCGCCAAAGTCAGGATGGGGCACGCCGACCACCGCGCTCTCGGCCACGCCGTCCAGGTTGTTGATGAACGATTCGATCTCTGCGGGGTAGACGTTGTAGCCCCCGCTGATGATCAAGTCCTTGCTTCGGCCCACAATGGTCACATAACCGTCGGCGGCTTGCTGCCCCACGTCACCGGTTTTGAAGAAGCCGTCTGCGGTGAACTCTTCCGCTGTTTTTTCTGGCATTTGCCAATAGCCCAAAAAAACATTGGGGCCTTTGACTTGTATCCCACCGATTTCGCCCGCAGGCAGGGGCTGGTTCGCTTCGTCGACCACACGCAGCGTCACGCCGGGCAAAGGGAAACCGACCGTGCCGCCGCGCCGCTCGGACTGGCCATTAAAACGGGCATCCGGCAAGCAGGGGTTGGAGGTCAGCATCACGGTTTCACTCATGCCGTAGCGTTCCAAAATGGCGTGACCCGTGGCCGCTTGCCAAGCGGCGTGGGTTTCAGCCAACATGGGGGCTGAGCCTGACACAAACAGCCGCATGTGGGCGGTGGCCGCCTTGTTCAGGCAGGGCTCGGCCAACATGCGGGTGTAAAGCGTGGGCACGCCCATGAACACCGTGCCCTGCGACATGTGTTCAATGCTGCGCTTGGGGTCGAACTTGTTCATCCAGATCATGGGGCTGCCGTTGATCAAGGCCCCATGGATGGCGACAAACAAGCCATGCACATGGAAAATCGGCAGCGCGTGGATCAACACATCATCGGCCTGCCAGTTCCAATATGTCTTGAGCGTTTGGGCATTGCTGGCGATGTTGCTGTGGGACAGCATGGCCCCCTTGCTGCGCCCTGTCGTGCCGCTGGTGTAGATGATGACGGCCAACGCGTCGGGTGCGACCCGGGCAGGGGTATGTTGGCTGGCCATGGACGCCGCACTTTCGAGCAAACTGCCCTGGCGTTTGTCATCGAGAGTGAAGACGTGGGCCACTTTGTTTTGGGCCGCAATGGGCGTCACCCAGGCCAAGTTGGCCGGACTGCACACCACCACCGCGGGCGTGGCGTTGCCCAAGAAGTAATCCACCTCGCTGCTTTGGTAAGCGGTGTTCAAGGGCAGAAACACATGCCCGGCACGCAAAGTGGCCAGGTAGAGCATCAGCATCTCCACCGACTTGTCCACTTGCACCGCGATCCGGCTGCTGGGGGGCAACTGGAGCGAGTCAATCAAGTTGGCCAACCTGGCGGTTTGGTCTTCCAAGTCTTGCCAGCTGTAGGTGAGCCCCTCTTCGGCCCAGACGGCCGTGGCTTGCTTGTTGGCTGGAAACGCGTTTTGAAGTGCGACGAAAAAATTAGGGTGGGTAGTCATGGGATAACGCTCAAAAGAAACTCAGGCTTTGACCCATTTTTTCAATGGGTTGGCGTACACGACTTCCTCGTTCACAAAGGCCTGGTGACGGGCTTCGACGTAGCCCAAATCATACAAATAATTGACCATGAGAGAGGCTGACTGCTGCAGCCCTT
>NZ_CALBEX010000595.1 GCF_937889215.1 uncultured Limnohabitans sp. | reverse complement strand
CAGACCCGGGGCAACAGCGAAGGGCGCAACAAGGTCTCGTGCCAGGAATACTTCACCCGCGCCGTCAAGCGCATGTACGCCCTGATTGGTGACACCACCGAGCACGGATTTGTGTTCCGCGTTGATTTGGCCCTGCGGCCCAATGGCAACTCTGGCCCCAGCGTGATGTCCTTGGACGCCTTGGAGGAATATTTCCTGGTGCAAGGCCGCGAGTGGGAGCGTTTTGCCTGGATGAAAAGCCGTGTGGTCGCGCCCCGCAGTGCGGTGGTCAACGCATCGGCCGAGGCGCTGCGCGGCGTGGTGCTGCCCTTTGTGTTTCGCCGCTACCTCGACTACAACGTTTTCGAATCGTTGCGCACACTGCACCAACAAATCCGCGACCACGCGGCCAAACGCAGCGCGGGCCACCCCGAACGCGCCAATGATGTGAAGCTCTCACGCGGTGGCATCCGTGAGATCGAATTCACGGTGCAGCTGCTGCAGGTGGTGCGTGGCGGCCAGTTTCCCGAGCTGCGCACCCGCCCTACGCTGGACGCCCTGCAGCGCGTGGCCAAAGCTGGGCTCATGCCGCAGGCCACGGCCGACGCTTTGAGCGCGGCCTATGTGTTTTTGCGCCAGGTGGAGCATCGCATACAGTACCTGGACGACCAGCAAACCCATGTGCTGCCTACTCGCGACGATGACCTGGACTGGATCGCGCAGACGTTGGGGCACGCCAGCACCTGCAGTTTCTTGAGCGCGCTGGACGCACACCGCGAAGTGGTGGCGCAAGAATTTGACACGCTGCTCGGTGGTGACCGCGACTGCAAAACCTGCCATGGCAAAAATGGCAAAACCGGCCGTGAGCACGCCGAGCTCGAGGCCGTGCTGGGCGATTTCAGTGGCGCGGTGCGCACCCGTCTGGCCTTGTGGGCCGATAACCCACGCGTGTTGGCCCTGCGTGACGATGCCCGTGGGCGCCTGATGCGTTTGCTTCAGCGCACTGCCCAATGGCTGGACGAGGGGCGCGTCAGCGACGAAGCCGTGCTGCGCATGGCCGACTGGATCGAGCCCCTGCTGCGTCGCGAAAGTTATTTGGCCCTCATGTTGGAGCGTCCTTCGGTGCACGAACGCCTTCTGCGCTTGCTGGGCGCGGCCAAATGGCCTGCCCGCTACTTGCTGCAGCACCCCGGCGTGATCGACGAGTTGGCCGGTGGCAACCTGTTTGACAGCCGCTTTGACGCGTCAGAGTTTGAAGGCGAACTGCAAGCGCGGCGTGCAGCCCTGCAACGCACCGGAGAGGACGACGAAGAAAGCCTGCTCAATTTGCTGCGCCGCGCCCACCACGCGGAGCAGTTCCGCACACTGGCCCGTGACGTCGAAGGCGTGCTCACCGTGGAGCAAGTGGCCGACGACTTGAGCGCTCTGGCCGATGCCGTGCTGCGCGTGACGGCCCGCTGGTGCTGGGACCGCCTGAAAAACCGCCACCGCGACGAACCGGCGATTGCCATCATTGGCTACGGCAAATTGGGCGGCAAAGAGTTGGGTTACGGCAGCGACCTGGACATCGTTTTTGTGTACGACGATGAAGATGAACGTGCTCAGGAAATCTACGCCAGCTACGTGCGCAAAATGATCAACTGGATGACGGTCAAAACCGCCGAAGGTGATTTGTACGAGATCGACACCGCCCTGCGCCCCAACGGCAACTCGGGCCTGCTCGTGACCCGCTTTGAAGCCTATGCCGACTACCAAGAGCAGCGCGGCAGCAACGCCGCTTGGACTTGGGAACACCAAGCCATGACCCGCGCCCGCTTTGTCATGGGCCTGCCCAGCCTGGCGCCTCGATTTGACGCCGTGCGCCACGCCGTCATCGGCGCCCCGCGTGACGCGGCCAGCCTGAAAGCCGAAATTGTGGCCATGCGCGACAAAGTGCGCCAGGGCCACCCGGTCAAGGCCGAGCGCTTTGATGTGAAACACAGCCCCGGCGGCATGGTGGACGCCGAGTTTGCCGTGCAATATCTGGTGCTGCTGCACACCGCCGCCCACCCGGAACTGGCCGACAACGTGGGCAACATCGCCTTGCTGATTCGCGCTGAAGCCGTGGGTTTGCTGCCCCAGGGCATCGGCCAAGCCACCGCCAACGCCTACCGCGAGCTGCGTCGCGTGCAACACCACGCCCGCCTGAACGAAGAGCCCACCGACGTGCCGATGGCCACTTTGGCCAGCGAGCGCGATGTGGTGCTGGCGCTCTGGCGCGGGGTGATGGGCTGAGCGCCCCTGCCTTCGGCCCAGCCTGGGGCTGCGGTATGGCAAAACGTGAAAATCAGTCAGAAAACAGCAAGGTAACCGCCAAAATTGCCTAATAACCAACACTTAAAGATTGATAATATTTTTTTATAAGCACTAAAGTTATACCAATGACA
>NZ_CALBEX010000594.1 GCF_937889215.1 uncultured Limnohabitans sp. | reverse complement strand
CGCAGCTTGGCTTTGATCTGGTTGCCTGGCACATAGCTGGCCAACAGCAAAACCATGGACAGCCACATCAGCAATATGGTGGCGTGCTGCATGCCGCGTGGTGGCGTCCACAGCACCACCGGGTCCAGTCGGGCTTGGCCGTAGCCTTGCACCAGCAAATACAAGCCCAACACGGCAACGGCTGCATAAACAGCTTTGAAGCCCAGCGGGCCCCAGCGAGCGATGGCGTTTTGGCGCATCTGCGGGGCCAAGCTTTGCAATAAGTGAATGCCCAAGAAAAGGGCCAATCCAATGATCAGTTGCAGCATATTTATACCTTTGTATCAAATGCGTTTGAAGTCCACACCTTATTTTGACATGCCCCAGTCCATGACGGGCAATACGAGAATGCCCGTGATTTCCTGTGTGATTTGCTCGGGTATCCCGCTTTGCGTGACAAGGTAACTGATGTGGCGCACAATGAACTGTCCAGTAATTTCTGACATACCCTTCGAGGAGTCCTCCATGTCCCTTTTCACATCTACCTCTTCCACTCGCCGTGTTTTCATGATGCAAGTGGCCACCGCTGCCACGGCCGTTATGGCAGTCGGCGAAGCTGCAGCCCAAGCCATGGTTGACGAAAAGTCCCCACAGGCCGCAGGCTTGGCTTACAAAGCCGACGCCGGCAAAGTCGATAAAGCCAAGTTTCCCAAAATGGCAGCCGGTGCCAACTGCGCCAACTGTGCCTTGTTCCAAGCCAAGGCGGGCGCTGCCGCCGGTGGTTGCCCCTTGTTTGCAGGCAAGCAAGTGGCCGCCAAAGGCTGGTGCTCGGCTTGGGCCAAAAAGGCTTGATGCCCACACCGACTTGAGCGGATCGAAGTCCGCTTGGGCCGATCTAAACCGCCTTCGGGCGGTTTTTTCTTGTGCGCCCTGATTTTGTGCTTGCGTTGGCATTAGTAGGCTCGACTGAGGGCCATCGGCTCAGTAGTAACGCAACGAATCCAGCGCCTCAGACGCTTTGACGGCCCCCAATCAAAGACTTGAGCCGCGCGAAAATCCAGCGCTGGCTGTTATGTCGTTGTCGGCAAGATGAGCGTGATCCAAACACGGTCATGGGCGGTGTTGATGGTGATGGATCCGCCGTGCACTTTGGCGATTTCTTGGCACAGGCTGAGCCCCAGGCCATAGCCCTTGATACCTTTAGAAAGCGCCTCGGGTCCTCGGTAAAAGCGGTCAAAAGCCCGGTCTAAGAAATCGGCAGGGATGACTTCGCTGGGGTTTTCGAAGCACAATAAAAGCTCGCCAGCTTGCTGTTTGAGTGTGATGCGCAACCAAGCTTCGTCGGAGTTGTAATTGATCGCATTGGTGTAGAGATTTTGCATCACTTGAAGCAAAAGCAGGCGATCGCCTTGGCAGCTGATATGGGGTTCGATGCTGTGTTTGATCTCGATGCGTTCGTCAAAAGAGCGTGCGTCTTGGGTCCAATTCCAGACCAATTGGCTGAGGTCCAGACTTTCTAATTGGACCTTAATGCTGTTCGCATCAGCTTGCGAAAGCAACAACAATTTGGCAGAAATGTCGATCAATCGGTCGACTTGATCTGCGATGACACGCATTCGAATTTGAGTCTCAGACCCCATGGGCAACTCTGTGATCATTTCTTCGGCATT
>NZ_CALBEX010000593.1 GCF_937889215.1 uncultured Limnohabitans sp. | reverse complement strand
TCTGGCTCGGTCGGGCAGCGCAGCCAGCGGGCCATGGCGCGGGTCATGCGAGTGCCCAAGCGGCCACCCAGCTTCCACGCCAGCGCCAGCCAAACTTGGTAACCCATGACCGAGAGTTTTTCCTTCGCGCCCCAGCTGCGCAGCAAGGCACCGGCGTTGTGGTCGCCCACGTCCACCGCCACCACACGGGCCACGCGATCGGGGTGGCGCATGGCAAATTCATAGCCAAAGATGCAGCCCCAGTCGTGCAGCATGAGCGTGACGGGTTGGTCTGGGCTGATGCGGTCCACCACTTGGCGCAGCAACAGGCACATGCCATCCAGGCTCGTGACCGCTGGGCCGCTCTCAAAGCCAGGCAGCGTCAGCCGGGCGCAGGTGGCGCGGTCTTGCAGGGCCGCCACGGTGCCGTCCCACAGGGCGCGGGTGTCGGGCCAGCCGTGCAGCATCAAGATGACTTCGTCACCCTGCCCTTGCAGCCAGACTTGGGTGCCGTTGACGTCGAGGCACCGTTGCTTGCCGCCCATGGCTTACAAGGCCTTGGCCAAGCGCGAGACGCCTTCGAGGATTTTGTCTTCGCCCACAGTGGCAAAGCTCAGGCGGAAGCTGGCGTGGTCGGGGTTGGCGCAGAAGAACGGTGTGCCCGGCACAAAGGCCACGCCTTGGGCGATGGCGCGTTGGGCGAACACATTGCCGTCGGCCACTTTGCCGCCTGCGCCTGTGAGGCGCGCCCAGACGAACAAACCGCCCTCGGGCTGCACAAACTCAACCGCATCGCCCAATTCGCGGCGCAAAGCGTCGCCCATGGTTTGGGCGCGTTGGGCATACACGCTGCGCACTTTGTCCAGGGTGGCGGGCATGCGACTCGCCAACAGGTACTGCGCGGCCGTGGCTTGGGCAAAGGTGCTGGTGTGCGCATCGCTGAACTGTTTGCACATGGTGGCGCGGGCCAATAATTCGGCTGGTCCAACCATCCAGCCCACGCGCAGGCCGGGCGACAACACTTTGGACAGCGAGCCGCAGTGCACCAGCAGCTCGCGGCTGCCGGGCACCGATGCGCTCATGGCCAGCAGGCTGGGCGGCGGGGCTTCGCCAAAATACAAGTCACCATACGGGTCGTCTTCCACGATCAGGGTTTGGTGTTTGACCGCCATCTCCAGCACCTGCTTGCGGCGCTCGGCGCTGAGCAAGGCTCCGCTGGGGTTGCCGAAGGTGGGGATCAGGTACACAAATTTGGGCTTATGTTCGGCGATCAGCTTGTCCAGTTCGTCGGTTTTCACGCCATGGCCGTCCACCGGGGCGCTGATCAGCTCGGCTCCGTAAAGGCGAAAGCATTGGATGGTGGCCAAAAAAGTCGGGCCTTCCACGATCACCTTGTCGCCGGGGCTGATCATGGTTTTGCCAATCAAATCAAGCGCTTGCTGGCTACCGGTGGTCACGATCAATTGGTCAGCCGTGACGTCTTTCGCCCCCTTTTGGCCCATGAAGTGCGCCAGTTGCTCGCGCAACGGGCCAAAGCCTTCGGTCGCGCCGTATTGCAGGGCCGCGCCGGGGTCTTGGCTCAGCGCGGCGTTGCTGGCTTCGCGGATGCCGTCCACGTCAAACATGGCGCTGTCGGGGAAGCCGCCCGCAAAGCTGATGATGCCGGGCTTGCCCAAGAGCTTGAACAGCTCACGGATGGCGGAGGTCTCGACGTTGTTCAGGCGGTCTGCAAACTGCAAAGGCATGGTGTATCTTCCCGTGTTGTCTCAAGTCCTACATTTTGCCCACATCCAGACCGCATGAAGCCCGCCCAGATCGAATCTTTTTTTGCCACACTGCAAGCGGCGAACCCGATGCCGGTGACGGAGCTGGAGTACACCAGCGTGTTCGAGTTGCTGGCGGCCGTGCTGCTGTCGGCCCAGGCCACCGACGTGGGCGTGAACAAGGCCACGCGCAAGCTGTTTCCAGTGGCGGGCACACCGCAAAAAATACTGGACCTCGGGCTAGAGGGGCTGGAGGGTTACATCAAGACCATTGGCCTGTACCGCAGCAAAGCCAAGCACCTGTTGGAAACCTGCCGCATTCTGGTGGAGCAGCACGGCGGGCAGGTGCCCCGCACGCGAGAAGCGCTGGAAGCCCTGCCCGGCGTGGGCCGCAAAACGGCCAATGTGGTGCTCAATTCGGCCTTTGGCGAGCCCACCATGGCGGTGGACACGCACATCTTTCGAATGGGCAACCGCACGGGCCTGGCCCCGGGCAAAACACCTTTGGCGGTGGAACTCAAGTTGCTCAAACGAATTCCGGCCAAGTATTTGGTCGATGCCCACCACTGGCTGATCTTGCATGGGCGCTATGTGTGCCAAGCGCGCAAACCCCTGTGCGGATCGTGTGCGGTATCGGCGTTTTGCGATTACAAGCCCAAAACGCCCTGAACGGCCTACGCAGGCCTGTGAATACCTAAATACGCAGACTGAGGCGCGAAATTCGCAGCCTTGGCAACGGGTAAAATTTGCCCCCTCTGTCCTGCTGGACAGTCCCTGACGCCAGCGTTTGACGCCCGTCGCCTTCAGAGCGCGCACGCTCTGTTTTTTTAGCCCCAAACACCCCACAACACCCATGACGCGAGCCCTGCCGCGTGCCCACATCAACAGCTCCAGCCTGGTGCGTTTTCTGACCGAAAACGCCATGCTCGACGCTGCCCAGGCCGGGGAAGGTGTGGGGCAAAAGTTGGGCGACTGGCTCAATTTTCGGCAGGCCATTGCCTTGCACGGCGTGCTGCAAAACGACGCCGCCCCCGCGCCCATCCCCGGCCACCAGCAACGCGCTGCCCCGATCTCGCCGCAGGCCTTGGCCGCGCATGTTGAAAAAGTTCGCGCCCAGCTGACCGAGTCGGTGCTGCAAGGGGCCCCGCCGGGCTCGGGCCTGGCGCGCATCGACATGCCGCCGCCCGAGTTGGACGATCCGCCCGAACCCAAAACAGCGTTTGAGCCCTACCGCAGATTTCTTGCAGCGCACCAACGCCAAATGGAAACCACGGTGCGCAACTTGCGCGCCCAACTGCGGTTGCAGCTGAGCAAGCGCGGCCCCGCAGGGGCACAACTGGCCGCGCTCGATGCGGCTTTTGAAAGCATCTTGGGCGAGCGCGAAGCGGCGCTGCTGGCCAAAGTGAGCAAGCCACTGGAAAAGCGTTTTGTACAAGCCCTCAAAGCACATCTTCAGGCCCCCGAAGACCCCGCCCGCTGGCTGATGCCCCTGCGCCAGACCTTGCGCACGGCCTTGCTGGCCGAACTCGACACCCGGCTGCAACCGAGCCTCGGACTGCTTGAAGCCCTCACCCCTGAAGCCCTACACACACCATGAAACCTTATTCTTTTCCGATCGCCTTTGGGCTGGGCGCACTGGCCTTGGCTTGGGTCGCGGCGGCCGTGGCCAGCAGCCACTTTTTGGTGTTGGTCATGACGCTGCTCATTGGCGCGGTCTACGGTTTTGGCGCTTGGGAGCTGCGCCAATACCGCGCCACCACAGACGCGCTGAACCAGCGCTTGGCACAAGTCCCGCCCGATTTGGCCCACTTGAGCGACTGGCTGATTGGCCTGCCCGAGGCCTTGCAAAACCCAGTGCGCCAACGGGTGCAAGGCGAGCGGGTGGCCCTGCCCGGCCCGGTGTTCACGCCTTATTTGGTGGGCTTGTTGGTGATGCTGGG
>NZ_CALBEX010000592.1 GCF_937889215.1 uncultured Limnohabitans sp. | reverse complement strand
ACCATGTGGTCCACCCGGGCGGCCGCAATTACGACACCTTTCCAGTCAACGCCTACGAGGCCGAAAGCCGCCGCATGGCCCGCTTCTTCCGCATGGGCCACACGCCCGGCGCGATGAAGCCACTGGCAGCGCTCGGCCCCAACACCACGCTGCACGCCAGTGCGGAGTTTCCGTACACCCTCGATTTGCGCAAGGCTTGAGCGACAATGTTTGCATGACCGCGTCTCCGCCCAACCCCGTCACCCCACTGGCAGCGCCAGCCCTGAAACACTGGTCGCAACAGGCTGCAGCTGCGCCCAAAGGGCACTGGGACGAATTGCGCGGGGCCACCCACGCACCCGCTGACGCGCACTTCAGTGCGCCTTGGCAATCGTTCATCCAAAGCCTGGACCACGAAGGCTTGGCTGGTCTGAGCACCCGCATGGCGAACTTGCAGCGCCAAGTGCGCGACAACGGCATCACCTACAACGTGTATGCCTCGGCCGACCAACCGCAGCGACCCTGGTCGCTGGACTTGTTTCCGCTCATGGTGCCCGAAGCCAATTGGCAACAAATCCAAGCCGGGGTGCTTCAGCGCATGCAGCTGCTCGAACGCATCATGGCCGACGCCTACGGCCCACAACAACTGGTGCTGCAAGGCCAATTGCCCGCCGCCCTGGTGCAAGGCCACCCGGCTTACATCCCGGCCATGCACGGCGTGCCCCCTGTGGGGGGGCGCTATTTGTCGCTGGCCGCGTTTGACTTGGCCCGCGGCCCATATGGCTTTTGGTGGCTCTTGTCGCAACGCACCCAAGCCCCCTCAGGGCTGGGCTATTTGCTGGAAAACCGACAAATAGTTTCGCGCTTGTTCCCCAAAGCCTTCGAAGCCCTGCCGGTGCAGCGCCTGGCCGAAACCTACCGCACGCTGATCGACAGCATCAAGGCCCGCAGCCCAGCGGGCGCTTCGGCGCACATTGCCCTGCTCACACCCGGGCCCTACAACGAAACCTATTTCGAGCACGCCTACCTGGCCCGTTACCTGGGCTTGAGCTTGGTGCAAGGCAACGACCTGACCGTGCGCGACCAAAAGCTTTACCTCAAAACCTTGCAAGGTCTGCAACCGGTGCACGGCCTGCTCAAGCGGGTGGACGACGATTGGCTGGACCCCCTGGAATTGCGCGCCGACTCGACGCTGGGCGTGCCCGGCCTGCTGCAAGCGGTGCGCAGCGGCCATGTGCTGGTGGCCAACACCCCGGGCTCGGGCTTTTTGGAATCCAACGCGTTGCTGGGTTTCATGCCCGCCCTCGCGCGTGACCTGCTGGGCCAAGAACTGCAACTGCCCGCCATCCCCAGTTGGTGGTGCGGCGAGTCGGCGGCGCTGCAAGACGTGTTGCCGCGCATCCAACAATGCGTGATCAAACCCACCTACCCCTACAACACAGACCGCCACAGCTTTGAACCCGTGCTGGGCCACACCCTGTCGCGCAGCGAGCAAGACGAATGGGCCGGCCGCATCTTGCGCGACCCCGACGCCTACACCTTGCAGTCATGGCTGCCACTGTCGCACCAACCCACTTGGCAACCGGGCAACCAGAACCCAAACGGCACGCCAGGACCGGCCAGCATCCAGTCACGCCCAGTGGTGCTGCGCGTGTTCGCGGTGGCCGATGCACACGGCGGCTGGCAAGTCTTGCCCGGCGGCCTGGCCAGGCTGGGCACCCAAGAAGGCATCGCCTCGATGCAGCGCGGTGGCAGCAGCGCCGATGTGTGGGTCCAAAGCCCAACGCCACGCCCTTCGAACACGGCTGCCACGGCCGCCAACGCCACTTCTGCCGAACCGTCTCAGTCTCAGTCTCAGTCTCAGTCGCAAGCTCAAATTCAGTCCCCTGCCACAGCACATTTGCCCATCACCAGCTTGCAGGCCATCCATGCGCCAGCCCAGCGCCAGCACCTGGTCACCAGCCGTGCCGCCGAAAACCTGTTTTGGATGGGCCGCTACACCGAGCGCACCGAAAACACCTTGCGCTTGGTACGCCTGAGCCTGGAAATTTTGGGCAGCGAGAACCAGAACCTGCCGTGCCTGCTGAACTTCATCACCCGCATGGCCCAGCGCCACGGCATGGTGCCGGCCGGCGTACCGGCAGCTGCGCAAACGCGACGCGTGTTTGAGCGCGCCCTGATCGCTGGCCTGTGGGACCAAAGCCTGGCCACCAGCGTGGGTTTCAATTTGCGCTCGGTGCGCTTGGCCGCCGCCTCGGTGCGCGAACGCCTCTCGCCCGAACACTGGCGCTTGTTGGAGCAAGCCGAATCCCGATTTTTTGAACTCGCACCCCAACGCGTCAGCCCAGAGACCGCAACCCCGAACCCAACGCCCCCCTACC
>NZ_CALBEX010000591.1 GCF_937889215.1 uncultured Limnohabitans sp. | reverse complement strand
GGCCGGTACCGAAGTGTCCGCCTTGT
The DNA here is from genome assembly GCF_937889215.1 of uncultured Limnohabitans sp. GTDB lineage: Bacteria > Pseudomonadota > Gammaproteobacteria > Burkholderiales > Burkholderiaceae_C > Limnohabitans_A. The sequence continues at coordinate 3,997 of NZ_CALBEX010000591.1, read as the reverse complement.
TGGGCCGCATGCCTTCTGCCGTGGGCTACCAGCCAACATTGGCCGAAGAAATGGGCCGTTTGCAAGAACGTATCACATCGACCAAAGTCGGCTCGATCACTTCGATCCAAGCCGTTTACGTGCCTGCCGATGACTTGACCGACCCGTCACCTGCGACCACCTTCGCGCACTTGGATTCCACCGTGGTGTTGTCCCGTGACATCGCATCACTCGGTATCTACCCTGCGGTCGATCCACTCGACTCCACCAGCCGCCAGTTGGATCCGTTGGTTGTGGGTCAAGACCACTACGAAACTGCCCGTGCTGTGCAAGGCACTTTGCAGCGTTACCGCGAATTGCGCGACATCATCGCCATCATGGGCATGGACGATTTGGCCCCTGAAGACAAATTGGCTGTGGCACGCGCTCGGAAAATCCAGCGCTTCTTGTCACAACCATTCCACGTCGCTGAAGTGTTCACTGGCTCGCCAGGCAAGTACGTCACCTTGGCTGAAACCATTCGTGGTTTCAAGATGATTGTGGCCGGCGAATGCGATCACCTTCCAGAGCAAGCTTTCTACATGGTCGGCACCATTGACGAAGCTTTCGAAAAGGCCAAAAAGGCCGCTTAAAGCAGTGCTTTGGGGAGGCTTTAAGGCCCTCCGCTTAGCGCGCTTGAAAGCACCTTTTTAAGGAGTAAACATGAACACCATCCACGTTGATGTGGTCAGTGCCGAAGAGTCCATTTATTCGGGGGAAGCCCGGTTTGTGGCCTTGCCCGGAGAGTCTGGCGAATTGGGCATTTACCCACGCCACACCCCGCTGATCACGCGCATCAAGGCCGGTTCGGTTCGCATCGAGACAGCTGACGGCGGCGAGGAATTTGTTTTCGTTGCGGGTGGCATTCTGGAAGTGCAACCCGATTGCGTGACCGTTTTGTCCGATACCGCCATTCGCGGCAAAGACCTCGACGAAGAAAAAGCCAATGCAGCCAAGGCCTTGGCCGAAGAAGCATTGCGCAATGCCAACAACGAAGTGGATTTGGCCTTGGCACAATCTGAGTTGATGGTTTTGGCGGCCCAGTTGTCTGCGCTGCGCAAGTACCGCAAAAAATAAGCTTCACTGCGCCAAGCGGCTTGACCATGCGGTCAGGTCAGCCCAAAACCCGGCACAGCACAGTGACCGGGTTTTTTTATGGTCACAATCCCAAGACAGCCAACACGGAAAGTACTTGCCCATGAAAAGCGCCAAACTGCAAGCCGCCCTGATGGGTGGTGCGCCCGATGACATCGAGGTGGCCTTCTATGAAGCGCTGCGCAACGCAGACCTTGAACAACTGATGAAGTGCTGGGCAGAAGAGGACGACATCGTCTGTGTCCATCCAGGGGGCAGCCGCTTGATCGGACCTGGCGCAGTGCGCGCTACATTCGAGGCCATGTTTGCAGCAGGCAGCGTACAAGCCTTTCCGCAAAGGGTGCACAAAATCCAGTCTTTGGCCAGTGCGGTGCACCACTTGGTGGAACGGGTCGAGATCAATACGCCACAGGGCCCCTCACAAGCCTTTGTGATTGCCACAAACGTTTATCACAAAACCCCGCAAGGCTGGCGCATGGTGGCGCACCATGCCAGCCCGGGAAGCCCCAAAGACGCAGACGATGTCGGGATCAAGCCGAGCTTGCTGCATTGAACGGCATGGATTACAAAGCGCCCAAGTGGATGCCAGGTGGTCATGTACAAACCATTTGGCCTGCGTTGTTTGGGCGCAGACGTTGGGCACCGGCGATGCCGTTGCAACGTGAGCGGTGGCCAACACCGGATGGGGATTTTGTGGATGTGGACAAACAAGTCGCCAGCCACAGCAGTCGGCCCTTGCTGGTTTTGTTCCATGGCTTGGAGGGCTCATCGGCGAGTCATTACGCGCAAGCGTTTGCCGATTGGGCCGCAGAGCAAGACATCCATTTGGCACTGCCGCATTTTCGGGGTTGCAGTGGTGAACTGAACCTCGCGCCGCGTGCCTACCATTCCGGCGATCACGAAGAAATCGATTGGATTTTGCAACGTCTGCGCACAGAGCACCGGGCGCAAGGTGGTGCCACCTTGGTGGCTGCGGGCGTCTCGTTGGGCGGCAATGCTTTGATGCGCTGGGCAGCGCAGTGCGGTGGCACAGCAGCCGAGCACGCAGACGCTGTCGCGTCGATCTGTTCGCCACTGGACCTCATGGCCAGTGGCCTGTCGATTGGCCAGGGGTTGAATCGGAAGATTTATACCCCCATGTTTTTGCGCAGCATGAAGCCCAAAGCGCTGGCCAAATGGGCGCAGCATCCGGGGCTGTTCGATAAAGCAGCCATGATGGCTGCACAAGACCTGTACGCGTTTGACAATGTATTTACCGCGCCAGTGCATGGCTTCAAGGACACGCAAGACTACTGGGCGCGCGCATCAGCCAAGCCCTTGATGGCTGAGATAAGAATCCCCGCACTGGCCTTGAATGCTTTGAATGACCCTTTTGTGCCCGCGAGCAGTTTGCCAAGGCAGCAAGACGTCTCAAGACAAGTCACACTGTGGCAACCGAGCCATGGCGGGCATGTGGGTTTTCCAAAAGGCCCTTGGCCAACGCATGTGCGTGGCCTGCCGGATGCTGTGGGCCAATGGCTGCTGCAAGCAGCAGGCGTCAATTCAAACCCCATGGAGACAGCGCATGGATGAGATCGTCCAACAAGCCATGGCCAAATGGCCGAATGTTCCAGATTGCTATGGTTGGCTGGGCCTGGACAGCCGCGGTCAATGGTACATGCGCGATGACCGGGTGCAGAACTTGGGCGCATTCCAAAGCGGCCAAATTGGGGCCAGGGGCTCGGTGTTGAGGCACGAAAAGCTGATCGACTTCATCCACCGCAATTACGAAGTGGATGCGCAAGGGCGTTGGTTTTTTCAAAATGGACCGCAAAGGGTTTACATCGAGCTGGAGGTCGCGCCGCACATTTGGCGGGTCAGCGACGCGTTCAAGGTCAACGCACATACAGGCCGTGAAACCGAAGTGAAAGCCTGCCTGTTGGATGAAAAAGGCCGAGTTTATTTCGACACGCCCTTGGGATTGGGGCTGGTCCATTCACTGGATGTGGGCGTGGTGGCCGAGGCGCTGGAGCAAGGGATTTGGCAAACAGTAGCCTGCCAATCGTTCGACTTGCCAGCACGGTATGGTTTTGTCTTGAGCCCGCAGCATGCTCAAGAGGGGAAAGCGCCACAAAGGGCATAAAAAAACCGACTCGAATGGGTCGGTTTTGTGAAAGAGCCGTATGAATTATTTGGCTGCTTCAGCCGCAGCAGGCGCTTGGGGCTCTTCAAATTTGCCACCAGCGCTGTTGGCCAAATAGGCGACAGCACGGCCGATTTCTGTGTCATTGAACTCTCCACCGCCTTGTGCGCCCATGGCCCCCTTGCCTTTGAGGGCCGCGTTCATCAAAGCATCCAAGCCTTGTCCTAAACGAGGGCCCCAAGCGCCAGCATCGGCGAACTTGGGCGCGCCAGCGGCACCGATCGCATGGCAGGCGGCGCATTGGGCTTTGTAAACATCCTCGCCAGCCTTGAGAGGGCGGTTGGCATCGCGGATCTCGACCATGCCAATTTTTTGGATACGTTGCGCAATAGACCTTTCGGAGTCCGCAGCGCCATCAGCCGGCTTGTTGGCTGAAGTGACATAAAACACAAGGCCAATGATGATGAACACCGGGATAACGAAGGAGGCCAAACTCAGCATAAGCATTTGCATAGGCGTTTTGACGGGACCGGTATGGGCTTCGTGTTGATCGTGGCTGTTGTCGCTCATGAAATCCTCTGTAGGGGCGTGGCCGCAAGGGCAAGTGTGTGGGTCAAAATCAACGACAGATTATAGCGGCCCGCCCTTCACAGATCGTGTAAAAACGACAATGCCGTGGACAGGCGTGAGATAATGCAGGGCTTGAAAGTGCGGCTGTAGCTCAGTGGATAGAGTATTGGCCTCCGAAGCCAAGGGTCGTGG
>NZ_CALBEX010000590.1 GCF_937889215.1 uncultured Limnohabitans sp. | reverse complement strand
CCGGCTCGATGCCCCCCCCCGAGACGATGAGCATGGAAAGATCCATGCGTTTTGACATTTTGTTCAGCCGCGTGAATTTGCTGCTCAACAGCCCGAGCCTGTCGCGGGTTCAGCACCGTGAAGAGTTCAGTGCATTGGTGCCACGCTTGACGTCATGGATGGCGGCCAGCACCCCACTGGCTGACGGGAAGAATTGGGCCTCTCCCGCTTGGACAGGCTTGATGACCGAGCTGCGGCAAATGAAGCCGGATGTGCAGGCCTTGAACACTGCATCCGACATCGTCATGGGCGAATGGGTGCACCACCAGGTGTCTACCGTGCGCGAGCAAAGCCGCTGGATTGCTTGGCTCACCATGGCGCAGATTTTGGGCCTGCTGGTGGGTGCGGGGGGCTTGTATGTGCATGAGCGCAAGCAAACCCAAGCCCAAAGAGCCCAGGCGCGATTGCACATCCAGCTGATGCTGGCCAAGGAGCAAGCGGAAAGCGCCAATTTGGGTAAAAGCCGTTTTCTGGCCAATATGAGCCATGAATTGCGCACCCCATTCAACGGAATTTTGGGCATGCTGGCTTTGTTCGAAAAAACCGAGCTCAGTGCACAGCAGCTTGATTGGCTCCAAACGGCCAAGGGCAGCGCGACCCATTTGTTGAATGTCCTCAACGATGTGTTGGATGTGTCGGCTTTGGAAGCCGGGAAAGTCCAACTCAGGCCAGAGCCTGTGAACATGGCTAATGTGTTGGCGCAAGTGCACAGTGACATGTCGGTGCAAGCTGAATCAAAAGGCCTGCAAATGAACTTGACTGGGGATCTGCCATCACCGGGACTTGTTCTGCTCGACCCGGTGCGCTTTCGGCAAATCCTGAACCATGTGCTGGGCAATGCCGTGAAATACACCGAGCAAGGGCAGGTCGATGTTCGCGTGCACTGTCAGCCAGAGGCGGGGCGGGTCGATTGGCAAATTGAGATCGCCGATACCGGCATAGGCATGTCCGACGCGACGCAAAAAAGTTTATTTCAGCGCTTTCACTGGGGTGACGCTTCGCTCACGCGGTCCCAGTCGGGTTCGGGTCTGGGCTTGGAGATTTCGAGATCACTGGCCCGGCTGATGGGGGGCGACTTGATGGCGCGCAGCGTGTTGGGGCAGGGCACCCT
>NZ_CALBEX010000589.1 GCF_937889215.1 uncultured Limnohabitans sp. | reverse complement strand
GGGGCGAGTTCACCATGGAAGAGACGCACGATGGTGTGCGCATTGCGGCCACCTGGCTGGGTACTGCTTTGGTTCAAGCTTGCACTCGCACCATACAAGGCCAGCGGTTTGAAAACGATCAAAGTGGCCTGGCCTTCAGCTTGCAGGCAGCGTCAGAAGACCCCAAAAAATGATCGTCTGCAGGGGCACCCTTTGAAACTTTCTGCGACTCACGCAAAATACATGGCCTCACCCATCCCCAACTGAGCCATGTCTAGCAGCACCTACCTTCGGCCAACCCCACAGCGCAGGCTTGTGGGCTTGGCGATCGCCGTGGTTTTGCACCTGCTGCTGCTATGGGCTGTGCAGGCAGGCATAGGCCAACAACTTGTTCAAAAAATACCGCCCGTGGTGCAAGCGATCTTGCTGCAAGACATCCAACCCCCCACACCTCAACCCACGCCGCAACCTCCCCCACCCAAGCCACAACAACCGCCACCGCAGCAGCAACCGCTACGGCCACCGCAAGCCAAACAGCCCCCCCCCGCAAGCCCAGCACCCACACCACCCCCACCCGCGCAGGCGCCCCCCCCATTGGAGTTGCCCTTGGCAGTGAGCCCTGTGCCCACGCAAGCGATTCAGGCGGCAGCAGCGGTGACCGAGACGCGACCGGCTGCCACCGTCAGCCCGACTCAGGCCCCGACAAGCACAGTCCCCACCCCGGCACGCGCTGCACCGCCCGTGCGCAAACCAGCCGGCGTCAATTCAGCCCAATGCGAAAAGCCCAACTACCCCAGCGCATCGCGCCGCATGGAAGAAGAGGGCACGGTGAGCCTGCGCTTTTTGGTAGGGGTGAATGGCAAAGTCATTCAATCTGAGATCGAGAAAAGTTCGGGCTACAAACGCCTGGACGAAGCCGCACGGGCAGGCCTGTCCTTGTGCCGGTTTGAACCTGCCACCGTCGACGGCCAGGCCGAACAAGCCTGGGCCAGCATGAAATACACCTGGCGGTTGGAGTGAGCGTCGTGAAAGCCCTCTTTCACACACGCATCAGCCCGGCCCACTGCTCCATCCAATTCACAGGACTCTCAGACATGCGCAAACCCTTTCACAGCCTCCTTGCCAGCTTGAGCCTGTCGGCCGCACTGCTCCTGACGGGCCCGGCCCTGGCCACCACGCCCAGTGTGTCACCTCAGACCGCTGCCATCGGCTCAGCCGCCCCAGCCACGGCCGTCAACCAAGAAGCGACGGCCGCAGTGGCGCAAGCCACGCATGCCGACAACCCTTACGGCTTGGGCGCGCTGTGGGCGCAAGGCGATGCCGTGGCCAAGATCACGCTGCTGCTTTTGGTTCTGATGAGCGTGGCCAGCTGGTATGTGATCTTCTCCAAGTTGGCCGAACAATCGCGCATGCGCCAACACGGCAAGGCCGCTCAGGGTGACTTCTGGACATCGGTCAGCCTGCGCCAGGCCGCTGAGGGGCTGGACGCCGCCAGCCCTTATCGGTTCATTGCAGAAAAAGGCCTAGAAAGCGCCAACCGGCACGAGGGCTTGCTGAGCGCCGTGGACTTCAACACCTGGGTCACCATGGGTCTGCAGCGCGCCCTTGGCACTGTGCAAAGCCGCCTGCAAGACGGCTTGGCGGTGCTGGCCACCGTGGGCTCCACCGCGCCCTTTGTGGGTTTGTTCGGCACTGTTTGGGGCATCTACCACGCGCTGGTCAAGATCGGTATCTCGGGCCAGGCCAGCATCGACAAAGTGGCCGGCCCCGTGGGCGAAGCCTTGATCATGACCGCCATCGGTTTGGCCGTGGCGGTGCCGGCGGTCTTGGGCTACAACTGGCTGGTGCGCCGCAACAAGGCTGTGATGGAAGAGGTCAACGCTTTTGCGGCAGACCTGCACGCCGTGCTGCTGTCTTCGGCCAAAAAATAACCTGCCCCAACGGAGACTGCGCCATGGCCATGCACATCGGCACCGAGTCCGAAGACGACATCATGAGCACCATCAACACCACGCCTTTGGTGGACGTGATGCTGGTGCTGCTGATCATTTTCCTGATCACCATTCCCGTGGTGACCACCTCCATCCAGGTCAATTTGCCGCAGGAAAAGAACCAAGTGCGCCAAACCTTGCCAGAAAACCTGATCATCTCGGTGAACAAGTCCGGACAGATTTTTTTGTACGACACCCCGATGAAAGACGCGGCCGATTTGCGTGAGCGGCTGAAGAAGTTTTCGGTGCTGCAACCCCAGCCTGAAGTACACATCCGCGGCGATGCACAAAGCGACTTCGCCGCCGTGGGCCAGGTCA
>NZ_CALBEX010000588.1 GCF_937889215.1 uncultured Limnohabitans sp. | reverse complement strand
CAGGGGCACAGGACTGTCCGGTTGCCAGTTCAGGGGGATGAGGCGCATGACTTTTCCTGGAGGGGGACCACTATGCGGGCAGACTTTTTATCTTAAGGAAACGCAGATTTATTCGCTGATGTCGCCAACTTCAGGAAGACGCCAAGCGTTATAAGATGATCGTCCACAACGAATAGCCAAGATGAACGCCCCAGCATCAAGCCAGATCAGTTTCGCCCAAGCCGAATACGACAAGAAGAAAAAGCGAACGCGACGCGAAGTGTTCCTGGAGAAGATGGAGCAAGTGGTTCCCTGGTCGCGGCTGATGCAAGTGATTGAACCGTATTACCCCAAGAGCGGCAAACGCGGGCGGCCACCGATCGGGCTGGAGCGCATGCTGCGCATGTACTTCGTGCAGCAGTGGTACGGCCTGGCCGATGAAGCGGTGGAAGACGCGGTCTATGACTCTCAGGCACTGCGCAACTTCATGGGCATTGATCTGAGCCGCACCAGCGTGCCCGACGCCACCACCCTGATGGGGTTTCGCCACTTACTCGAAGCCCATGACTTGACCAAAGCTATGCTGGTCGAAGCCAACGTCATGCTGATGGAGCGAGGCCTCTTGATGACACAAGGCACACTGGTGGATGCCACCTTGATTGCAGCACCGAGCTCAACCAAAAACAAAGACCACGCTCGCGATCCCGAAATGCATCAGGCCAAGAAAGGCAACCAATGGCACTTTGGTGCCAAGGCGCACATTGGTGTTGACAAGGACTCCGGTCTGGTGCACACGCTCACCACGACGGCGGCCAACGTCAGCGACATCAGCCAGACAGCGGCGTTGTTGCATGGGCAGGAGCAGGATGTCTGGGCAGACGCGGGCTATGTTGGTGTGGACAAGCGAGAAGACATGCAGGAGGCGCTGGCTGCCAATGAACAAACTGTGCAATGGCATGTGGCCAAGCGTCGCAAGACCATTGAAAAGCTGGACGACGGATGGCAAAAAGATTTGGCGCAAGCCTACGAAAAACTCAAAGCCCGAGTCAGGGCTTACGTGGAGCACCCGTTTCACGTGGTCAAGAACATCTTCAAATACAAGAAGACGCGCTACAAGGGCTTGGCCAAGAACGACGCACAGCTCAATGTGCTGTTTGCCTTGAGTAATTTGTACATGGTCAGGGGAGAACTACGCCCATAGAGGGAAAAGGGGCGCGAAAAGCGCCATGAGAAGCCTCGAAAGAGGTGCAGAAACTGAAAAAAAAGGCCGCGATTGCAAAAGCAGCCGCGAAATTCGGCGTAGCGTGAACAAAAAAATACGCTGCGTCAGCGATCAGATCAAATTCGATTTGATCCGCGCTTCCTTAGCTTCGTGCGCATAACGCGGGTAGCGGCCAAAGCGCGATGCCCTGGCACCGGCCATGCCGCGTATGCCGCCC
>NZ_CALBEX010000587.1 GCF_937889215.1 uncultured Limnohabitans sp. | reverse complement strand
AAGGCCCAGTCAAAGCCCGCAGCTGGTGGCGTCTGTGGTGAGCTGACGCAGCGCTTCCAAAAAAGCTGCATGGTCTTCCAAGCGGCGCATGGGCGGCAAGCCGCGCACCAAACGGCGGCCATAAGACATGGTGCTCAGCCGGTTGTCACAAACCACCAAAATCCCCCGATCGGTTTCATTGCGGATCAAGCGCCCCGCCCCTTGTTTGAGGGACACTGCGGCCTCTGGCAAAGCGTGGTCAGCAAAGGCACTCTTGCCCTGCAGCGTGATGCGTTGGCTGCGGGCCTCAAACAGAGGGTCTCCCGGCGGTGGGAATGGTAACTTGTCGATGACCACCAGTTGCAGCGCATCACCTGGCACATCGAAGCCCTCCCAGAACGACGCCGAGGCCACCAACACACAACCGGCACGGCCTTGCGCATCGCCCTGCCCGCCCCCTTGCCTGAAACGCTCCATCAAACGGCGCTTGGGACTTTGGCCCTGTACCAAGACTTCAAGACTCGAATCACCCTGGGCCTGCAGATGTTCGCCGATGCTGCGCATCGCGTTCAAGGTGGTGGTCAGCACCAAGGTCCTGCCACCCAGAATGGCCAAGGCCTCCAGCACCAACCGGGCCACCTGCGTGGCATGACCCGGGTCCCCGGGGCGCGGCAAATGGGGCGGCACATACAGCGCCGCTTGTTGTGCGTAGTCAAAAGGGCTGTTGACTTGCATGACTTCGGCCGAGCTCAAGCCGCAAGGCTCGGTGAACCAGCGCAAACTCGGCTCATCGCCTAAAGTGGCCGAAGTGAAAACCCAAGCCCGCTGGCCCACCCCTGGCGCAGCCCCTGAAGGCGCATTCCCGGCCGTCGCGACATGGCCTGCAGCGTGCCGCGGATCTCCCGCCATCAAGGCCTCCAAAGAATCGGGATCGGGCAGCGTCTCGGGCGCGCTGCCCGGTGTCACGGGGACAGAACGGGTCAAGGCAGAAAAGGCCTGCGCGATGTCCAAGGGCGACTCGATCAGGCGCAACTGCGCACTGACCTCGGCCCAGCGCACGCCCTCAGGGTTGGGCGTTTGTGCGAACAAGGTGGCGCGCTGCACCAACTCGCGGGTGCGCTCGCCCAGTCGCTGGAAATCTGGCGCCAGCTCGCTCACCATGTCCAGGCCGTTTTGCAAATCCACCAAAGCGCTCGACACCGCTTGCAGTGCATCGGACCACTCGTCTGGGGCCACCCCTTCAGGGTGCTGGCCTGTCCAACGCAAACGCACCGAGCCGCGGTGCATGCCTGCGGCCAGTCGCCAATCGCGGGCGGCTTTTTCCAATGCGGCCGACAAGGCTTGCCAATCCACCAGTCCCCGCGCCAGTTGCAAACCCGTACCCAACGCATCACGGACCAACTCGTGCAGTTGCACAGTAGACAGCTGTTGGCCCAAAAAATTCACCCCGATCTCGTTGAGCTGGTGGGCCTCATCAAACACGGTCACGCGCACGGTAGGCAGCAACTCGGCCACACCCGACTCGCGCACCGCCATGTCCGCAAAGAAAAGGTGGTGGTTGATGACCACCACGTCGGCGGCCATGGCCTCTTTGCGCGCCAGGTTGACGTGGCAAGCGCGGTAGCGCGGGCACGTTGAGCCCAGGCAGTTGTCGCGGGTGGAAGTGACCAGCGGCCACAAGGACGAGCGCTCGTCCAAACCCGTCAGCTCGGCCATGTCGCCGCTGCGGGTGGATTGCGCCCAGGTTTCGATCTTGGCCAAGGCCTTTTGTGCCCCGGGTTGCGCCGAGTCGGGGCTGTGTCGGGCTTGCTCCATGCGGTGCAGGCACAGGTAATTGCCCCGGCCCTTGAGCAAAGCCACGCGAATGGGCAAACCCAGCACTTCCACCAGGCGCGGAATGTCGCGTGAAAACAATTGGTCTTGCAACGCCTTGGTGGCCGTGGACACCAGCGCCCGCTGACCGCTGAGCAAAACCGGCACCAAGTAGGCATAAGTCTTGCCCGTGCCCGTGCCGGCCTCGACCACCAACTGACCGCCCTCTTGCACGGTGCGGCTGACCGCCATGGCCATGTCGGTCTGGCCCTGCCGGGGCTGAAAACCCGGCACGGTTTGCGCCAACACCCCGTGGCTGGACAAGGTGTCGGCCACGCGCTGGTCGAGCAAACTCAAGCGGGCTCCTTGGGGGCCAATTGGGCTTGCAGCAAGGCCAATTGGTCGCGCAGGGCCAAGCGCCGTTTTTTCATGCGACGCAAGCTCAGCTCGTCGCGCAGCGCAGGTGATGCCGACGCTTGGTCAATCAAGGCGTCCAGGTCGGCGTGCTCCATTTGCCATTCGATCAGCTGACGCTGCGGCGAACGCAGATCGCTGGCGTCAAATACGGGACCACCCCATGGGCCACCGACGGCGCTGTCGTCGCTCATGGCGTGTCCTTTGCCGCGGGCTGTTTGCCTTGCAATCGCAGTTGCCGCTGCTCGGTGCGCCACAAGCGCTCTTGCGCGTTGAGTGCCAACTCTTGCTGGCGTAAGGGCTCGATGGCCTGCCTGCGGGCGCGACGGGCATCGGTCAGGCATGCGTTGACCGCAAACTTTTGCCAGCAAGCTTCTTGCTGCTTTTGGTAAGCCGCCCACACCACTTCGCGCTGCGATTTCAAGCGCTGCCTTTGGATGTCGATGGCCTGCGGAACATCCTGGGATGACGCCACCGCGCTTTCAAAGTCCGGCGCAGTTGAGGGTCCAACGGTCAAGGGCGTTTGCGCCCACGCGCCCCAGGCTATGGCCAAGGCCAAGCCAAAACACAAACGAAGCCAAGCAAAACACAGGCGTGTCATGTCAGCTGCGTGTCCACCGTGCGGTGCTCCAGGGCCAGGAACTCACTCGACTGCATCTCATGCAGGCGCGAGACCGTGCGCGGAAACTCGTGCGACATCGGCCCCGAGGTATAAAGCCCTTCGGGCGGCACGGCGGCCGACATGATGAGCTTGACCCGGCGGTCGTAAAGCACGTCGATCAACCAAGTGAAGCGCCGCGCCTCGGACGCCATGCTCACCGGCATGTGCGGCACGTTGCTCAGCAGGACCGTGTGGTACTGCGTGGCGATTTCGAGGTAGTCGTTTTGCGAGCGCGGGCCGCCACAAATGGCGCGGAAGTCAAACCAAACCACATCACCGGCACGGCGTTTGGCGGTGATCTCGCGTGCTTCGATGTGCAGCACCGGGTCTTCGTCTGGCCCCGTGGCCAGGCGATTGAAGGCGTCGTTCATCTCGGCATCGGCCTGCTCGCCCAAAGGCGAGGGGTAGAGATTG
>NZ_CALBEX010000586.1 GCF_937889215.1 uncultured Limnohabitans sp. | reverse complement strand
CGAGTTGTATGGCCTGTACGAAGCCCGAGAAGCCCTGCACAGCGCGGGCTACGTGCTGGTGACCGAAGGCTACATGGACGTGGTGGCACTGGCCCAGCTGGGCTTTGCCAACGCGGTGGCCACGCTGGGCACAGCCTGCACACCCGACCATGTGCAAAAGCTGTTTCGCTTCACCGACTCGGTGGTCTTCAGCTTTGACGGCGACGGTGCTGGCCGACGCGCCGCCCGCAAGGCGCTCGACGGCGCGCTGCCCTACGCCACCGATGTGCGCAGCATCAAGTTTTTGTTTTTGCCCTCCGAGCACGACCCAGACAGCTATGTGCGCGAATTTGGCCAAGAGGCGTTTGCCGAGCAGATCAAACAAGCCATGCCGCTGTCGCGCTTTTTGATCGAAGCGGCCAGCGCCGACTGCGACTTGCAAAGCGCCGAAGGCCGCGCCCGCCTGTCCAGCCAAGCCCGCCCGCTGTGGCAACTGCTGCCCGACGGCGCACTCAAACAGCAACTGCTGTCAGAACTGGCGCAACTCATCCAGCTGGAAACGGCAGGTCTGGAAAAACTCTGGGGCCAACAAGCAGCAAGTGAGCAACGCTTTGCACCTTCTGCGCGCAGTGCTGCGGCGCCAACAGCCCAGTCGGCCAACGCGGCCTTCAGCCAGGCTGCCAGTGCGGGGCATGACGAATTCCACCAATTCGAGCCAAACTATGGCGAACCACAGGCCTGGTCGGGAGCCAACACTTTCGTGCCGTCCAACGGCAACAGCCACTGGAAAAGCAAAAACCCCAACTGGACGCCGGGCAGCAAGTTTGGCAACAGCAAATACAAACGCGAGCAGCCTCCGGTCTACACCGGCCCACGCACCGTGCCCGCCAGCCGAGCCGACCACGCCGCCCGCCTGCTGCTGGGCAACATGGCGCTGTGGGAATCGTTGGCGGGCGAAGACCACGCCATGCTGTGCGACCTGCCCGCGCCGCACGGCCCGCTGTTTGCATGGCTCGAATCACAGTTTCACGAACAAGGGGCTGTGGGCTGGTCCACCTTGCGCGAGCACATGCAAGACCATCCCTTCGCAGGCGACGCCACCCGCTGGATGGCGCAAGACAACCTGAATGCCGTGGCCGGCAGCGAAGACGCCACCCCACCCGACCCGCAAGAAGCCCGCCAGGAACTGCGACGCTTACTGACCATGCTGATGATCGACCGCCTCAAGCAGCTCGAAACTGAAGCCCTCACTGAGGCCAGCACCGGGCAAGACCCCGAAGCCCAACAACGCTGGCGCAGCCTGCACGAACGCCGCAAAGCGTTGATGGCCGCAGCTGCAGCTTTGCAGGCCGCCAGCTGATCCACAACCGCAGGGCGTTACGGTTACATCGTGAGATGCTGTTCAGGGCGTGTGCCACGCCCATCCCCCACGGGGTGGCCTCCTACAAAGGTACGCCAGAGATTACTTGCCCACCAACTCGTTGAATTTGTCCGCCTCGAAGGTCTCGCGTTTGGCGGCATCGCCGGGCATGGCCACTTGCTGCTGGGCACACAGCTGCTCCATCGCCTGCCAGATCATGGCGATCTGGTGTTCTTGCCCTGCGGCGTTGTCGATCAGGCCGCGCAAAGCCTGGCTCAACGGGTCGTCGTTTTGCGTCACGCCGTAGGCCGAGAAGCCCATTTTGGAAGCCGCTTCTTCGCGCTTGGCGTCTTGTTCGGCTTGGATGATGCGCGCCGGGTTGCCCACCGCCGTGGCCCCAGCCGGCACCGGCTTGGTCACCACCGCGTTCGAGCCCACCTTGGCCCCATCGCCAACCTCAAAACCGCCCAGCACTTTGGCCCCCGCGCCAATCACCACATCGCGGCCCAGCGTGGGGTGGCGCTTGGCCCCTTTGTAAAGCGATGTACCGCCCAAAGTGACCCCGTGGTAGATGGTGCAACCCTCGCCAATTTGGGCCGTCTCGCCGATCACGATGCCCATGCCGTGGTCAAAAAACACCCGCTCGCCAATCTGAGCACCAGGATGGATTTCGATGCCCGTGAGCCAGCGCGACACATGCGAGATGAAGCGCCCCAGCCACTTGAAGCCATGGTTCCAGCACCAGTGCGCCCGCCGGTGCAACACCAAGGCATGCAGGCCCGGATAACAGGTCAGCACCTCCCAAGCGGTGCGGGCTGCGGGGTCCCTGTCAAGAATGCACTGGATGTCGGAGCGAAGGCGTGAAAACATAAGCACCAATTCTATCGCTTGCCGCTGGCGGTCTGGATCATGGCCTTGGCGACCCCGCGAAGGATGTGGATTTCTTCCGGGCTCAAGTCGGCGCGGTTGAACAACTGGTTCAGGCGCGGCATCAGCTTTTTGGGCGCGGCCGGGTCCAGAAAGCCGATGTCGGTCAGCGCCTGCTCCCAGTGGCCCAGCATGCCCGCCACCTGCTGCGCATCGGCCTTGTCAGCGGGCGGCACGGCGTCCTGCACAGGGAACCCGCCCAGCGCCACGCGCCAGTCGTAAGCCACCACCTGAATGGCCGAGCCCAGATTGAGCGAGCCAAACTGCGGATTGGTCGGGATCGACAGCGCCACATGGCAGCGGTAAACATCCTCGTTTTTCATGCCAAAGCGCTCCGAGCCGAACAAGAAGGCCACGCACTGCTCGGGCGCACCGGGGCGGGTCAGCTCGGCAAAGTGTTCACGCGGCGAGCGGGTGGGCGGGCCAAAGTCGCGTGGCGTCATGGCCGTGGCGCACAAGTGCGTCACGCCATCCAAAGCCTCGTCCAGCGTTTCAACCACACGGGCTTTGGCCAGCACATCGTTGGCCCCACTGGCACGCTGGATGGTTTCTTCCTTGCGCAACACATTGGGCCAACGCGGTGCCACCAGCACCAGGTCATCAAAACCCATGACTTTCAAGGCCCGGGCGGCAGCGCCCACGTTCCCCGCATGGCTGGTTTCTATCAAGATGAATCGCGTTTGCATGCCCCGATTGTCCACGCTGAGGCCAAGCACGCCGCGACCACATCGGCGCTGCATGACGCCAAAATGACGGCCAACCCCGCTTTTCATGAGAAAATGCGCCCTTCGCCGCCGCGATCGTGCGTGGGCCAGTCCAGTTCTTCACACAATTTATGTCGTCCAATCTCCACCCCATGCTCAACGTGGCCATCAAGGCTGCACGCGCCGCTGGCGCCATCATCAACCGCGCCGCGCTCGACGTTGAGGCGGTTCGCATCTCGCAAAAGCAGGTCAACGACTTTGTGACCGAAGTCGACCACGCCAGCGAAAAAATCATCATTGAAACCTTGCTGACCGCCTACCCTGACCACGGCATCCTGGCCGAAGAGTCGGGCCGCGAATTCGGCAGCCCCATCGCTGACCACATCTGGATCATCGACCCCCTGGACGGCACGACCAACTTCATCCACGGCTTCCCTGTTTATTGCGTGAGCATTGCCCTGCAAGTGCGCGGCAAGATCGAACAAGCGGTCATTTACGACCCCACCCGCAACGACCTGTTCACCGCCACCAAAGGCCGTGGCGCGTTCATGAACGACCGCCGCCTGCGCGTGAGCAAGCGCATCCGCTTGCAGGAATGCATCATCTCCACCGGTTTCCCATTCCGCAAGGGCGACAACTTCAACCAGTACCTGCGCATGATGGGCGACGTGATGCAGCGCACCGCCGGCTTGCGCCGACCCGGCTCTGCCGCTCTGGACCTGGCCTACGTGGCCGCAGGTTTCACCGATGGTTTCTTTGAAACCGGTCTGTCGCCCTGGGATGTGGCTGCGGGCTCCCTCCTGGTCACCGAAGCCGGTGGCCTGATCGGCAACTTCACTGGCGAAGCCGACTTTCTGGAACAAAAAGAATGCCTGGCCGGTGCGCCCCGCATTTATGGCCAGCTGGTCAGCATCTTGGGCAAGTACAGCAAATTTGCCAGCGCGGGCGACAAAGCCAACGTCCGTACCGCCGTTGACGCCCTGAGCCGCGAGCACACAGCCGATGCACACAACCCGGACGCCGAAGCCGATGCAGCCCCAGCCAGCACCGACGACAGCACCAGCGACGCCGAAATTGAGCGCAAGGACGCGCCCTTTTAAGCTTGCTTCAGCCCCTTACCAAAAAAAAGCACCCTCGGGTGCTTTTTTTGTTGCCTTGGGCAGATCAGTTGCCTGCCACTTGCGCGCTATCGGTCTCGACCTCCGGCTCGACGGGTGGCAAGCGCACGGCCAGCACCTTGTCGATGGCGCGGCCATCCATGTCCACGATCTCCAGCTTCCAGCCTTCCCACTCCACCGCATCGGCCACCTTGGGCAAAGCGCCCGTCAGCAGCATGATCATGCCGCTCAGGGTGTGGTAACGGCCCCGCTCTTCTTCGGGCACCTCTTCCAGGCCCAGGCGGTCTTTCAGCTCGGGCACCGGAATGTGGCCATCGAGCAGCCAGCTGCCGTCGTCGCGCTGCACGGCCCAAGAGGTTTCGGGGTCACGCGGTTGGAACTCGCCCGTGATCGCCTCGATCAAGTCTTGCAGCGTGATGATGCCTTGCACCTCGCCGTACTCGTCGATGACAAACGCCATGTGCACATCGGACAACCTGAAGTTGTCCAACAGCTCCATGCCGGTGATGGTCTCAGGCACGTACAAAGGGCTTTGCAGCGCCTGATCACGCAGCGACTGCAGTTGGGTCGGGTCTTTCAGCGCACGCGCCAGCCACTGGCGAGCATTGATCACGCCCAGAATGTTCTCGATGCCGTTTTGCACCACCGGAAAGCGGGCGTGGTCCGAATCCTCGATGCGCTGCAGGTTCTCTTCAAACGCATCGTCCACATCCAGGCAGACGATGTCGGCGCGTGGCACCATGAGCGAGCCGATTTGGCGGTCGTCCAGCCGGAACACATTGCGCACCATGGTGTGCTCATGCGACTCGATCACACCAGCAGAAGTGCCTTCCACCAGCATGGCGTGGATTTCTTCTTCTGTCACGGGCGTGCCCTTGGTTTCCTTCACGCCCATCAGCCGCAGCAAAGCGCGGGTCGAAGCCGACAACAAAATCACGAAAGGCTTGGTGGCCAGCGCCAAAAAGTTGATGGGCCGGGCCACCAAGCGGGCAAAGGTTTCGGGATAAGACTGGCCAATGCGTTTGGGCACCAACTCGCCCACCACGATGGAGAAATAAGTGATGGTCAACACCACAATGCCGGTGGCCGCAAAGCTGGCATAAGCTTGTGCAGCGCCCAACGACACCAGCCACAAGGCCAGCGGCGCGGCCAAAGCCGCCTCACCCACGATACCGTTCAAGACACCGATGGAGGTGATGCCGATCTGGATGGTGGACAAAAACCGCGTGGGGTCTTCCCCCAGTTTGACAGCCGCCGCCGCGCCGCTGTCGCCCTCATCGATGAGCTTCTGAAGCCGGGCTTTTCGGGCCGTGACCAAGGCAATCTCGGACATGGCAAACACCCCGTTCAGGCAGATGAGGGCAAAAAGTATCGCTATTTCCATACAACGGGCTCGCCTGAGCCCTGAGAGTGAAGAGGATTACATTGTAAGTAAATGCAATGGCTCACCCCAAAATCCTTGCGCCAGACAAGGCAAGTTCACTTCATAAAGTTGGACCAGCCACCGATGTTGTGCACCGGGGCAAAGCCTTTTTTCTTGAGCAGCATCTTGGCCATGCCACTGCGGGTGCCGCTGGCACAACCCACCACCACTGGGGCATTGCGGGGGATTTCCACAAGCCGAGCCGCCAATTCTTGCAGGGGAATATTGACCGTGCCTGGCGCACTGGCTCGGGCAAACTCAGCCGCCGAGCGCACATCCAACAAGGTCGCGCCTTGCTGCTTCAAGGCGGGCAACAGGGCCACCACCCGACGGGCGTTCCACCATTTGTAGCCAAACCAAAGCGCCAAGGCCAACAACGGCCAGTAATTGTTCAGAAAATCCATCGGTCGCCCACTTTCATCAATGCCGTCAAAAGCCGCCATGTTAGCGGCCTAAGCCGAATAAAATCAGCGTTTGCCCCTTCAATCCCCTGACCCGGTGACTGCCCTTCCCGAGTCGGCCAAGTCCTTGATGCCAAAAGACATGTCCCCTGCACCCAGCCCGGCTGACCACGCTGGCCACACGCCCATGATGGCCCAATACTTGGGCATCAAGGCCGCGTTTCCGGACACGCTGGTGTTCTACCGCATGGGTGACTTTTATGAGTTGTTCTTTGGCGACGCCGAAAAAGCTGCCAGCTTGCTCGACATCACCTTGACCCGCCGGGGCCAATCGGCAGGGCAACCTGTGATGATGGCCGGCGTGCCTTTTCATTCGCTGGAAACCTACCTCGCCCGCTTGATCAAATTGGGCGAGTCTGTGGCGATTTGCGAGCAAGTAGGCGATGTGGCCACCGCCAAAGGCCCGGTCGAGCGCAAAGTGGTGCGTGTGGTCACCCCTGGCACCCTGACCGACACCGAGCTGCTGTCCGACAAAAGTGAAGCCATCTTGCTGGCCGTGCACCAAGCGGGCAAAAACCGCTGCGGCTTGGCGTGGCTGAGCGTCACGCAAGGCGTGGTGCACTTGGCCGAATGCGCGCAAGATGAATTGGCCGACTGGATCGACCGCATCGCACCCAGCGAACTGCTGGCGAGCGCGGGCATGACACCCACCTTTGAGCAAAAACTGCGCGGCCTCAAAACCGCAGGCCGAGGCAGCTGGTCATTCGCCATGAGGCCCGATTTTCAGTTTGACGCAGGCCTGGGCCAGCGCAAGCTGCTCGAACAACTGCAAGCAGCGTCGCTCGCCGCTTGGAGCGCCGACACGCTGGCCGACGCGCACGCCGCCGCCGCTGCCCTGCTGACCTATGCCGAACACACCCAAGGCCGCAGCCTGCCGCATGTGCAGCGCGTGCAGGTGCAGCGCTCGGACGCGCTGATTGACTTGCCCGCCAGCACCCGCCGCAACCTGGAGCTGACACAAACCCTGCGGGGCGAAAGCGCTTCGGATTCACCCACGCTGTTTGCGCTGCTCGACACCTGCATGACCGGCATGGGCAGCCGCTTGCTCAAAAGCTGGCTGCTCAGCCCACCACGAGACCGGCAAGTGGCACAGCAACGCCTGCAAGCCCAGGCCGTGTTGCGCGGCGACAGTGGTGCCGGGGCTTGGAGCAACTTGCGCGAACAACTCAAAGGTGCAAGTGACGTGGAGCGCATCACCGCCCGCACCGCGCTGCGCCAGGTGCGCCCGCGTGAGCTGGTGGCGCTGCGCCATGCACTGGCGCGTGCGGCTGCGCTTTCTGTGCAACTGCAGGCCCTGCAGCCCGAGACCGGTTCGCTGTTGTCGGGCATGGCCCGCTGGCTCACACCCCCCACACATTGCGCCGAACTGCTGCACATGGCGCTGCTCGAAGAGCCTGCTGCGCTGGTGCGCGACGGCGGCATCATCGCCGACGGCCTGGACGCCGAGCTGGACGAGCTGCGCGCCATCCAGACCAACTGCGATGCGTTTTTACTGGACCTGGAAACCCGCGAAAAAGAGCGCACCGGCATTGCTAACCTGCGCGTGCAGTTCAACAAGGTGCACGGCTTTTACATCGAGGTCACGCAAGGCCAGCTCGACAAAGTGCCCGACGACTACC
>NZ_CALBEX010000585.1 GCF_937889215.1 uncultured Limnohabitans sp. | reverse complement strand
GGCCGCTTCCTACGTGATCGGTATGTCCTTGTTGCCTGCGCTGGCCCACGCCGCGCCCGATGTGCCACAAGACAAATACCCGGCACTGGGTGAGCGTTATCGCCACCACTATTTGCAACACCAAAACGACATCAGCCTGTTTGACGGGGTGCTCGACTTGTTGGAGGCTTTGAAAGCCCAGCACCACTGGTTGACGGTGGCCACGGGCAAAAGCCGCCATGGCCTGAACGAGGCCCTGCAAGCGGTCGAGCTGCGTGGCGTTTTCGATGGCTCGCGCACGGCCGATGAAACCGCGGGCAAGCCCAACCCTTTGATGCTCAACGAGTTGATGCGTGAGTTCGGGACCGAACCAGAACGAACGCTCATGATCGGCGACACCACGCATGACTTGCAAATGGCTTTGAATGCCGGTTGCGCCAGCGTGGGCGTGAGTTACGGTGCGCATGAGCCCACTGCGTTCCATGCGCTGAACCCCCCGCCATGTGGCCCACAGCGTGCGAGATTTGCACGATTGGTTGCTGCAAAACGCCTGAAACAAGGAGCGCTCATGGAGCCGATGATTCCTTTGTGCAACAGCGCTGACCTGGTTAACGGCGGACGGGCTGTGCCTTTTGACATTGTGTATGCCGGGCAGACCTGCCGGGCGTTTGCCATTCGTTACCAAGGGCTGGTGCAGGCTTACCTGAACCGCTGCACCCATGTGGCCATGGAGATGGATTACCAGCCTGATCGTTTTTTTGACAACACCGGGCGCTGGTTGATGTGCGCGACACACGGCGCCACTTACCAGCCCGATACGGGGGATTGTGCGGGCGGCCCTTGTCGTGGAGGCTTGGTCAAAATAGGCCTGTCAGAGATCGGCGGCGTGGTTCACTGGCATACTGCCTACAACTTGAAACCCCTTGAATTTTGAACATGCAAGACCCACAGGACAACACGTCCGCCACTGCCTCAACCCAACCCTCAAGCGTCACGGCTACCGCAAATGCGGCGTCCGCCCATGCTGTCGACGAAGGTTGGGCGCGACAAACGCTGACGGACTTGGCCTTTGCGGGGCTCAAAGAGCAAAAGTCACAGCGCCGCTGGAAAATGGGGATGCGACTGGCCTGGTTGTTGTTGTTTGTGGTGGTGTTGTGGCAAGTGTTCAGCATGAATTCCCCTGCCAGCAGCGCGTATTTCCCGCACACTGCCTTGGTCACCATCGTGGGCGAGATTGGGCCAGACAGCCCGGCCAGCGCTGAAAACGTGATGTCCGCCATGCGCACAGCCCTGGAAGACCCGGGTTCACAAGCGCTGGTGTTGCTCATCAATTCGCCTGGCGGCAGCCCCGTCCAGGCGGGTTTGATCAACGACGAAATTGTGCGTTTGCGTGCGCTGCACAACAAACCCATTTACGCGGTGGTGGAGGAGTCGTGTGCCTCTGCGGCCTATTACATTGCCGCAGCTGCCGACCAGATTTACGTGGACAAGGCCAGCATTGTGGGCAGCATTGGCGTGTTGATGGATGGATTTGGCTTCACGGGCTTGATGGACAAATTGGGCGTGGAGCGGCGGTTGATGACTGCGGGTGAAAACAAGGGGTTTCTCGACCCCTTCAGCCCCCAAACCGAGCCGCAACGCCAGCACGCCCAAGACATGCTTAACCAGATTCACCAGCAATTCATCCAAGTGGTCAAGCAAGGCCGTGGGGATCGCCTGAAAGAAACCCCAGAAATGTTCAGCGGCTTGTTCTGGAGTGGCCAGCAGGCCGTGGACATGGGTTTG
>NZ_CALBEX010000584.1 GCF_937889215.1 uncultured Limnohabitans sp. | reverse complement strand
CCCCAAACCCGCGAACTGATGGTGGCCGACATTGAGCAGCTGGACGACATCATTGACATGTTTTTGGACTACGCCCGCCCTAGCCCCGCAGCGCTGGGGCCGGTGCTTGTGTCGGGCGTGATCAGCCGGTGCATCACCCCCTGGCGCAACAACCCTCGGATGGAGATTGCCATCGATGTGAGCGAAGACCTGCAAGTGCAAGCCGAACCCGTGGAATTGGGACGGGTGCTGTCCAACCTGTTGGAAAACGCACGCCGCTACGGGCAAAGCGCCAACGACGGCATCACCCGCGTCGAAATTGTGGCCCGCCTGCACGACGGCTGGGTGCTCTTGCGGGTGCGCGACCAAGGCCCGGGCGTGTCCGAAGAAACCCTGAAAAACCTGACCCAGCCTTTTTTCAGGGGCGACGCCGCCCGCACCTCGGCCACCGGCTCGGGTTTGGGCTTGGCCATTGTGGAACGCTCGGTCCACCGCATGGGCGGCACCTTCTCTGTCTTCAACAACAGCGCCGGCGGCTTGATGGCCCTCATGAAACTGCGGCAAGCCGAAGACCAATGAGACTCTAGAAATACGCCTTCGACAAGCGGCGCCAGACGCGAGTTGCCCCCGGATTGGGTATAATCCATTTTTTTCGACAAGAGCGACAGCAGCACCTCCGGCTAGACCACCGCCATCAGCGCGACGCCCCCATGCGGGCAGGTCACCGTTCCGCAAGGACTGCATTCCAAATGTTCGCCCAACATCTTGTCATTGCAGATTGGACACCCATTTAGGGTGAACATCTGTGCCCTAAACCACGCCCGCGCCAGGATGTATTTGGCACTGACTGTGTCTGTTTCCTTGTCCCTTTTTGTGTCCCGAGGTTGTTCATGCCCGCTCAAAAGCCGAAGAAGCCTGCCCAGGCCCCTGCCAAGTCCAAAACTGTAGCCAAGACCGCCAGTGCTGCCAAAAAAGCCGTCGCGCCCGTCGCGAAGGCCAAAACGCCAGTCAAAGCCAGTGCCAAAGTGCCCTCAAAAGCACCCGCCAAAGCACCCCTCAAGGTGCCCGCAAAGCCTGTTGCCAAAGTGAACGCCAAACCGGCGGTCAAGGTGGCCACCAAAACGGCTGCACCTCAGGTCAAAGCCACAAAACCCCCGGCCACAACTGCCAAGCCTGTGAAGAAAGCCGCCTCCGTGCCCGCCAAGAAACCTGAAGTCATCGAGAAAAAATCCACCGCCAAAGCCAAAGAAGCTGTGGCGGAAATGGACGTCAAAACACCCGCTAAAGCTGCCAAGGCAGTTAAAGCAACAGCGCCAGCTGAGGCCAAAAAGCCTGCAGCCGCCAAGCCCCCAGCCAAGACCACCACGGGTGCCAAGCGCGGCCCCAAGAAAAAAGGCAGCATTGCCGAGCCGAGCCTTGAAGACGAGTTGGCCGCCCTCGAAGACGACATGGAGCCAGAACCGGTGGCGGAAACCACCGGCGACAGCACTGAAAAAGTCAAGCCCCTGCGCATGAAGATCAGCAAGGCCAAAGAGCGGGCCTTGATGAAGGAATTCGGTCTGGACGAAACCGTCCTGACCGAAGCCGAAATGGTGCAGCGCCGCGACCGTCTGAAAGCCCTGATCAAACTGGGCAAGACCCGCGGCTACCTCACAAACGGCGAAATCAGCGACCACTTGCCCGACAAACTGGTCGATGCCGAAACCCTGCAAGTGGTGATCGCCACCCTGAACGATCTGGGTGTGGCGGTGTACGAGCAAACGCCCGACGCCGAGAGCCTGATCATCACCGACAACGCGCCCACGGGCTCGACCGAAGAAGAAGCCGAAGAAGCCGCCGAAGCCGCCCTGTCCACCGTGGACAGCGAATTCGGCCGCACCACCGACCCGGTGCGCATGTACATGCGTGAAATGGGCACGGTGGAGCTGCTGACGCGCGAAGGCGAGATCGAAATCGCCAAGCGCATCGAAGGCGGCTTGATGGACATGATGGCCGCCATCAGCGCGTCGCCCGCCACCATCGCCGAAATCTTGCGCCTGGCCAGTGAAATCCGCGAAGGCAAGGTCGTCATCTCTACCGTGGTCGATGGTTTTGCCAACCTGAACGAAGCCGACGACTACGTGGCAGAAGAAGACTTCGACGAATTCGACGAAGCCGACGATGACGATGGCAAAGGTGGCTCCAAAGCGCTGACCAAGAAGCTTGAAGAGCTGAAAAATCAGGCCCTGGAGCGATTTGACCGCATCACCGAGTATTTCGAGAAGGTGCACAAAATCTACGACAAAGAAGGCTGGGGCACACCGGCTTACATCAAGGTGCAATCGGCCCTGTCCGAAGAGTTGATGACCATCCGCTTCACCGCCAAGACCATTGTAAAACTGTGCGACATGGTGCGCGGCCAAGTGGACGATGTGCGCAAGAAAGAGCGCGAATTGCGCCGCATCATTGTGGACAAATGCGGTTACCCACAAGACAACTTCATTGCCGACTTCAGTGGTCGTGACAAAAACGGCAAACGTGTCGAGTCGAACCTGCTCAACCTGAAATGGATCGAAAAGCAAGCCGCCGCAGGCAAGAGCTGGAGCGCCGTGATGGGCCGCAACATCCCGCCCGTGCAAGACCTGCAGCAAAAACTGACCGACTTGCAATCCCAAGTGGTGGTGCCGCTCGATGAGTTGAAAGACATCAACAAGCGCATGAACGCCGGCGAGCGCTCGTCACGCGACGCCAAGAAAGAGATGATCGAGGCCAACTTGCGCTTGGTGATCTCCATCGCCAAGAAGTACACCAACCGCGGCCTGCAGTTCCTCGACTTGATCCAGGAAGGCAACATCGGCCTGATGAAAGCCGTGGACAAGTTCGAATACCGCCGGGGCTACAAGTTCTCGACCTACGCCACATGGTGGATCCGCCAGGCCATCACCCGCTCCATTGCAGACCAGGCCCGCACGATCCGCATCCCGGTGCACATGATCGAGACCATCAACAAGATGAACCGCATCTCGCGCCAGCACTTGCAGGAATTTGGCTTTGAGCCCCATGCCTCCATCCTGGCCGAGAAGATGGAAATCCCGGAAGACAAGATCCGCAAGATCATGAAGATCGCCAAAGAGCCTATCTCCATGGAAACGCCGATCGGTGACGACGACGACAGCCACCTGGGCGACTTCATCGAAGACAGCACACACACCGCCCCCATGGACGCGGCGCTGCAAGCGGGTCTGCGCGACGTGGTCAAGGACATTCTGGACAGCCTCACGCCACGCGAAGCCAAGGTGCTGCGCATGCGTTTCGGCATCGAGATGTCCACCGACCACACGCTCGAAGAAGTGGGCAAGCAGTTCGACGTGACACGCGAACGCATTCGCCAGATCGAAGCCAAGGCGCTGCGCAAGCTCAAGCACCCCAGCCGCTCAGACAAACTGCGCAGCTTCATCGACACGATGTAAATCGCCTTGGCCTGCCAGCGACAAAGCCCCCCGACTGTGAAGTCGGGGGGCTTTTTTTTAACGCGACTGCGCTTTGTTGCCGTAAGGGCAATGGTTGGGGCGTGGCCCCACTTGGGGGTGCAGGCGGCAGGTGTTGGGCCGTTTGTCGTACACGGTGCAGCGGCGGGTTTTGGCATCGAGAAACTGGCAGTCGCCGCTGGCACGTCGCGCCAGGCTGAAGATGCTTTTCTTGAAGTTGAAATGCTCGATCAGCCCCGCTTTGCTCAAACGTTTGGCGATCTGCTTGGGGTCCTCGTGCTCGGCCGCGAACGGATCAACCAGCTCTAGCCGCACCAGATCGGCCAGCTTGACCTCGACCGGCATGGTGCAGCAGTTGGCCGCGCAGGTGTCGCACAGCCCGTTTTTGTAACGGGTCCAGGTTTCGCAACGGTCAACGTCAACAACGGCAATGGGGGATCTCATGCTGTGATTATCCCTGCACCGGCCGCGTCAATCGGCCTGGGCCTGTCCCCAGTAATGAAAAGCCATGGGCCGGGGGCCAAGCAAATACGCCGATTGGGTCTCGGCTGCAAAACCGGCCTCTTCCAGCAAGCTTGGAATGTCACGCCCCAACTGGCAGCCGCCAGCCAACGCCCCCCAAAGGGGTTGCAAGCGCGCTTGCCAATTCCGCACGCCCTCGTCTGGTGCGCGGCCGTGCTCGCAAAACAGCAGCTTGCCACCGGGCACCAGCACCCGCCGCATTTCGCGCAAGGCTTGCACGGCGTCGGGGATGCTGCACAAGGTGTAGGTGCAGACCACGGTGTCGAAGCTTGCGTCTGCGGTGGGCAGCTGCTCGGCCGACAAACCCATCAACTCCACGTCGAGGCCCGCCTCTTGGCTGCGCTTTTGGGCCAAGCGGTGCATTTGCATCGCGGGGTCAACCCCCACCAATCGGGTCACGCGGCTGCGGTCATAGAACGGCAGGTTGCGGCCCGTGCCCATGCCGATCTCCAGCACCCGGCCCTGGGCTTGGGGCACCAGCTTTCGACGCTGCGCCTGCACCATGGGCAAGCCACAAGCGAAGTCAAGCAGGTACGGCAGGATGTGGCGGTCGTAGAGGTTCATGGTGGGTCATTCTGGCACGGCCCATTTTTTGAACATTCAACGTCGGACCTGAAGGCGCCGACCTACAAATGCCCATCTCCCCGTAGGTCGCGGCCTTCAGGTCCGACGTTTGTGCGCATCACGAAGCGACATGCCATGCGCTTGGGTCCCCCAGCGGCTTTGTCGGACCTGAAGGCACCGACCTGCACATGCCCATCTCCCCGTAGGTCGCGGCCTTCAGGTCCGACGTTTGTGCGCATCGCGAAGCGACATGCCATGCGTTTAGGTCCGCCAGCGGCTTTGTCGGACCTGAAGGTGCCGACCTACACATACCGAGCTCCCCGTAGGTCGCGGCCTTCAGGTCCGACGTTTGTGTGCATCGCTTAGCGACATGCCATGCGCTTGGGTCCGCCAGCGGCTTTGTCGGACCTGAAGGCGCCGACCTACAAATGCCCACCTCCCCGTAGGTCGCGGCCTTCAGGTCCGACGTTTCTGCGCCGCAGGGGCGCATCAGCCCCGCTTGGCCACCAGCGTCAGGATGTCGTAGCTGGCCACGACCTCTCCCAACTGGTTGGTCACTTCCACATCCCAGGCCACCACGCCTTGGCCCACGCCATTCGCGTCTTTCTTGTTGCGGTCGATCTTGCGCTTGGCGGTCAGGCGCGCCTGGATGGTGTCGCCAATGCCCACGGGCTTGACGAAGCGCAGCGTGTCCAGACCATAGTTGGCCAGCACCGGGCCAGGCGCGGGTGAGACAAACAAGCCCGCAGCGGCCGAGAGAACGAAGTAGCCGTGTGCGATGCGCTTCCCAAATGGCGAATCCTTGGCCGCGATTTCGTCGAAGTGCATGTAGAAATAGTCGCCCGACAGACCACCAAAGGCCACGATGTCGGCCTCGCCCACGGTGCGGCGGTGGGTGAGCAAGCTCTCGCCGATCTGCAGCTCTTCAAAGTAACGGCGGAAGGGGTGGACTTCGGTCTCGATCAGTTTTGCGCCGCGCATGTACTCGCCCGTGACAGCGGCGATCATGGTGGGTGAGCCTTGCAGCGCGGTGCGTTGCATCAGGTGCTTGACGGCGCGGATGCCGCCGAGCTCTTCGCCGCCACCTGCGCGGCCGGGGCCGCCGTGCTTGAGCTGGGGCAGGGGCGAGCCGTGGCCGGTCGATTCGACAGCCGATTCACGGTCCAGGATGTGCAGACGGCCATGCAGAGCAGCCGCGACAGGGATGATGCGAGCCGCGATTTTCGGGTCTTTGGTGACCAGCGTGCCAACCAAGCTGCCCAGGCCGCGTGCGGCCAGTTGCAGGGCTTCGTCAATGCCGTCGTAAGGCATGAGGGTGCTGACTGGGCCAAAGGCCTCCACATCGTGCACGCTGTCGGTCTGCAAAGGCTTTTGGCAAAGCAGCAGCGTGGGCTGGAAGAAAGCACCGCCTTCAACGCCCTGCCCCACCGGTGCAAAACCGGCACCGCCGCCAAACACCAGCTCGGCGCTTTGGCGCAACAAGGCCACACGCTCGGCCACATCGGCTTGTTGCGAATGCGAGGCCAAAGCGCCCATCTTCACGCCTTCCACCGACGGGTCGCCCACCACCACTTTGGCCAAACGGGCCTTGAGCTTTTCGACCACGACATCGAGGTGCTGGCGCGGCACGATGGCGCGGCGAATGGCCGTGCACTTCTGGCCTGCTTTGACGGTCATCTCGCGAGCCACTTCTTTCACGAACAGGTCAAACTCTTCGTCGTCGGGCGAGACATCAGGTGCGAGGATGGCACAGTTGAGCGAGTCGGCTTCGGCGTTGAAGGGGATGCTGTGTTTGACCACATTGGGGTGCACACGCAGCATGGCGGCGGTGTCGGCCGAGCCGGTGAAGGTGACCACGTCTTGGCCGTTCAAGCGGTCCAGAAGGTCACCCGTGGAGCCGATCACCAGCTGGAGTGAACCGGCAGGCAAGATGCCAGATTGCTCGACCAGGCGTACCATGGCCTCGGTCAGGTAGCTGGTGGACGAAGCGGGTTTGCCAATGCAAGGCATGCCCGCCAAAAAGCTGGGCGCGAACTTTTCCAAGAGGCCCCAGATGGGGAAGTTGAAGGCGTTGATGTGCACCGCGATGCCGCCACGCGGCACCAAGATGTGCGTGCCCGCAAAGCCGCCCTTCTTGCCCAAGGGGAAGGCCGGGCCCTCGTGGATCAGGTTGCCGCTGGGCAGCTCGTTGCTGCCGATGCCCGAATAGGCGAACAAAGTGCCCGCACCGCCTTCGATGTCCACCCAGCTGTCGGCACGCGTGGCACCTGTGTGGGCCGAGATGGCGTAAAGCTGCTCTTTGTGCTCACCCAAGTACTTGGCCAAAGCCTTGAGGCGCTGGGCGCGTTCCTGAAAATCGAGCTTGAGCAAATTGGGCAAACCCACGGTGCGGGCGTGGTGCACCGCGTCGCCAAAGTCGATGGCCTCGGCATGGGTTTGGTAAACCGTTTGGCCGTTTATAGCGCTGCGCAGGTTTTGTGCGCCTTGCTGGCCGATCCATTGGCCACCGATGAAACTTTGCAGGACTTGGGACATGGGTTGCTTTCCTTGAGAGGTCAAAACCCGGTGCACTGGCGGGTGCTGGACCTGCCAATTCGTTAACCAACCGGGCGGTCGGTTAATTCTAGTCGCAATGTCGAACTCGGCTTCAACTTTCCTGGCGCTCAGGCACGGTTTCAGGTGGCACGGGGGCTTTCGAGCGCGCTTTCAGGTGCAGCGCGGCCTGGGCCATCAAGTTGGCCGACACGGGTGCAGTGACAAACACGAACAAAGTGATCAGCAACTCGGCCATGCCCGCCCGGCCCTGAAAGGCCGACACCAGCATGGACGCCGCCAAGACACCGCCGACGCCCAAAGTGGACGCTTTGGTGGGTGCGTGCAAGCGCATATAAAAGTCAGGCAGGCGCACCAAACCAATGGCGCCCACCAGCAAGAAAAATGCCGCGACAAGGATGAAAGCCGCTGCGGTCCATTCAATCAGGGGATGCATGAGGGGGCTCCTTTTATTCGACCACGTCGCCGCGGCTGAGGTAACGCGCCAGCGCCACCGTCGAGGCAAAGCCCAGCATGGCCACCAGCAAGGCGGCTTCGAAGAGCAAAGCGGTGTTCCAGCGGATACCCAGCAAAACGATCAGGGCCACAGCGTTCATCGACAAAGTGTCGAGCGCCAGGATGCGGTCGGTGGTTTCGGGGCCACGGAAAAGTCGCCAGGCGCACAGCGCCACCGCTAGGGTGACGGCCACGATGGCCACCGACAGGGCCAGGTCCAGGATGTTCATTGCAGGCCTTTCTGGGCAAGAGGTGCCGCCTGCTCGCTGCAGCCAAAAATGTGCAGTAAGGGCGCTTCGTAGCGGGTTTTCATGTCGTCGATCATGGCTTGCGCGTCGTCACAATTGAGCGCATGCACCAAAATTTCACGCCGCGATTCGCTCACCACACAAGACACTGTGCCCGGCGTGGTGGTGATGATGCTGGCAAACAAAGCGTTGACCATGGGGTGCTCACTGGCCAGAGGCACGGGCAGCCAGGCGGGCGACATGGCTTTCATGGGGCCAAGCACCAAACGGGCCACGGTGATGTTGGACAGCACGATGTCCTTGAGCACCACCAGCGCCAGGCGCAGGGCCGCACCCCAGTGGATGCGGGACGCGGGCCCCAAAAATGGGTGGATCAGGCGCGGCACGATCAGCGCAATCAGCAAGGCCGACAGCAAGTGCACCGGCGCCAAGCTGTGCGACAGGGCCAGCCAGCTGACGCCCAGCAAGAGCGAGAGGATGGGGTGGCTGAGCCAGCGCGCTCGGGCAGAGCGGTCCGGGGCGTTGGGTGTCATGGCGTTTCCTTTGCAGGGGTTTCAGGCGCAGCGGCCGGGGCCGGGGCTAAGACCGGCACCGACGGGCGCGCCCCATCGTAAGGCCGCGTGCTGGTCGAAGGCTGGCCAGGCTCAAGGCCCAGCACGGCTTTGGCATAAGCGGCCGTGTCCGCCAGCTGCGTGGCGGTGTCGTCGGTGTAGCGCTTGACGGGCGAAGCCAACACGGCCATGGCCAAAGTCAAGGCCATGAAGGCCCAGACCGCCGACAGCAGTTTGGGGCTGCTGCCCGCGTTGCTGTGCACTGCGTCGGGTTCGGGCTGCACATGCCAGAACAATATGACACCCGCACGGGCCAGGCCCACGATGGTGAAAAATCCCACGCTCAGCACCACGGTCCAGATCCAGGCCTGTGCGGGCAGGCCTGCGCTGCTCTCCAAGATCATGAGCTTGCCCAAGAAGCCGGGCAAAGGCGGCAAACCTGCAGCCGAAGCGGCACCAAACAAGAGCATCAGGCCCAGCAAAACCGGCTCGCGCACAGCAACGGCAGGCTGCAGTTTGTCGAGCGCCTGCCCGCGCTGCGCGGCCATGAGCTCCACCAGCAAGAACAAGCCGGCAATCACGATCGTGCTGT
>NZ_CALBEX010000583.1 GCF_937889215.1 uncultured Limnohabitans sp. | reverse complement strand
GTTCGCGCCGGGCTTTTTCACGGGCCACTTGATCAAAAAATTTGGCACGCTGCAGATCATGGCGGTGGGCGTTGTCATCAATTTCGCCTGCATCGCGATTGCCTTGTCGGGCGTGGAACTGCACCAGTTTCTGATCTCGCTGTTCTTGCTGGGTCTGGGCTGGAACTTCTTGTTCACCGGCAGCACCACACTGGCCATGAAGGCCTGGACGCCCGCCGAAAAAGACCGGGGTCAGGCGGCCATCAACTTCTTTGTGTTCGCCACCATGGCGGTGACCTCGTTCGCTTCAGGCGCCTTGGTCACCACACAGGGTTGGACTTGGCTGAACATCGGCTCGATCCTGCCGGTGACCCTGACCGGGGCGGCGCTGGTGTGGATGGTGATCAAGCAGAAAAACGTGCAAGCAACCAGCGCTTGAGCAGGCTGAACACTTGCGCTTGCTCGGGGTCATGGAAGACCTCGTGGTACATGGCCTCAAAGCAGTGCGCCTGAACCAAGCCTTCGGGCGCTGATTGGGCCCACACGGTGCTGGCAGCTGCTTGCACCAAGTGGTCATCGCCCGCATACACCAGCAAGGTGGGCACCGACCACTGGGGCGCTTCGGCCACCGCTTGTCGACCTTGCGCCAAGATCCAAGCGGCCAAGCCGGCTGAAATGCGTCGGTGCACCCAGGGGTCGTCTTTGTAAGCCTGCACCACGGCAGGATCGCGGGCCACAAATTGGGCATCGAGCCCGTTGTCCACACACAGGTGCGGGGCCAGTTTGGGCAAGGTGGCCAACAAGCATTTTTGCAGCCAGTTGGGCGTGGCCCCCAAGGCGGGGGAGGACAACACCGCCGCGTCCACGGTGCACAACCCCTCGGCCAAGGTCCGCGCCACCACCAAACCGCCCATGCTGTGGCCCAGCAAAATCAGTGGGCTGTTGGGCGCGGGGCCTCGGGCGCGCGTGTCATCGATCACAGACACCAAGTCGGCCTGCAAACTGCCGGGCGACCGCATGTCACCCCGTGGGCCTGCCGAGCGGCCGTGGCCTTGCTGGTCGTAAGCCCGCACGCTGAACCCCCAACTGCGCAAATGGCTGGCCACATTTTGGTAACGCCCAGCATGTTCGCCCAGGCCGTGCACCAGCAGCACGGTGCCCAAAACCGGCGCGTCGGGCAGCGGCCAGTCATACACCGCCAAGGGGCCCGCCTGGCCTGGCAGGCTGGACAGCGTGGGCGAAGTATTGGGGGACGTCATGGCATGCGCGCCATGACTTCGGCCACCGCTGCGGTGAGTTTTTTGGCGTAAGGCACATGCAAAAACTCGTTGGGGCCGTGCGCGTTGCTCTTGGGGCCCAGCACGCCGCAGACCATCATTTGCGCTTTGGGGAAACCGGCGCTGAGCATGTTCATGAGCGGGATGGTGCCGCCTTGGCCGATGTAGCCCACACCCGCGCCAAAGTGCGCTTGGCTGGAGGCGTTCAGGGCTTGTTCGAACCAAGGCGAGGTGTCAGGCGCGTTCCAGCCTGTCGCGCCGCCGCCGCTTTCAAACGTCACTTTGGCCTGGTAAGGCGCGTTGTCTTCGAGCAGGGCTTTCATTTCAGCCACAGCTTGCGCGGCGTCCACCAACGGGGGCAGGCGCAAGCTGAGTTTGAAGGCGGTGTAGGGCCGCAGCACATTGCCCGCGTCTTTCAGGGCCGGGAAGCCTTCGGCACCGGTCACACTCAGTGTGGGCGTCCAGGTGCGGTTGAGCAGGGCTTGGGTCGGGTCGGTGGTGGTGGGCAGCGCAAAGCTGGTGGAGCCGCCGCAGTCGTAGTGCGCCCAGGGGAAGCGCTTGTACACCTCGTCGCCCAAAATGGCGGCCGTGGCCTGCGCTTGGGCCAAACGCTCGGCAGGCACTTCGCAATGGAAGCTGGCGGGCAGCAATCGGCCGGTGGCGCTGTCTTCGAGTCGGTCGAGCACCTGGCGCATGATGCGAAAGCTCGAGGGCACCAGGCCCGAGGCGTCGCCCGAGTGGATGCCTTCGGTGAGGATT
>NZ_CALBEX010000582.1 GCF_937889215.1 uncultured Limnohabitans sp. | reverse complement strand
GTGGGCACGACCATGATGATGTCTTGCACCCCGGCCACATGGGCAGGGATGGCGTTCATCAACACCGAAGAGGGGTAAGCGGCTTTGCCGCCGGGCACGTAAATGCCTACACGGTCAAGAGGCGTGACTTTTTGGCCGAGCAAGGTGCCGTCTTCGTCGCGGTAGCTCCAGCTCTCACCCGAGGCTTTTTTCTGGGCTTCGTGGTACTTGCGCACCCGGCTTGCTGCGGCTTGCAGGGCTTCGCGTTGTGCGGCCGGCAGGCTGTCGAGTGCCGCCTTCAGTTCGGCTTGGGTGATCTCCAAAGCCTTCACATCAGCAGCTTGCAGGCCGTCAAAGCGCTGGGTGTACGCCAGCACCGCCGCATCGCCACGTTGTTGCACATCGGCCAGGATGTCGGCCACGCGTTGCTCGATGGCGGCGTCGGTGTCGGCAGACCAATGCAGGCGCGCCGCGAAGGCCGCTTCAAAACCGGCATCAGCCGTGTTCAGTTGCAAAGGTTTGGCGTGCAATCCCATGTTCAGTCTTTCTTCACTGCGCCCGCAAAGGCGTCGATGATGGCGCGGATCGGCGCTTGTTTGAGTTTGAGCGCGGCCTGGTTCACGACCAAGCGCGAGCTGATGTCCATGATCCGTTCGACTTCAACCAAATGGTTGGCCTTGAGTGTGTTGCCCGTCGACACCAAATCAACGATGGCATCGGCCAGGCCCGTCAGTGGAGCCAGTTCCATGCTGCCGTAGAGCTTGATCATGTCGACGTGCACGCCCTTGGTAGCAAAGAAGTCACGGGCAATCGCGGTGTATTTGGTCGCCACTTTGAGGCGCGAGCCAGTGCGCACCGCGCTGGCGTAATCGTAGTCAGCGCGCACGGCCACACTCATGCGGCATTTGGCAATGTTCAGGTCCAGCGGCTGGTACAGGCCCTGGCCACCGTGTTCGATCAGGGTGTCCAACCCGGTCACGCCCAAATCGGCACCGCCGTATTCCACATAGGTGGGCACGTCGCTGGCGCGCACCAGCACCACGCGCACATTGGCTTGGTTGGTGGGCAAGATCAGCTTGCGTGATTTTTCAGGGTCTTCGAGCACCTCAATGCCAGCGGCTTTGAGCAGCGGCAGGGTTTCATCAAAGATGCGTCCTTTGGACAGGGCCAGCGTGATCATTTCACTCTTTCAATGTCGGCCCCCAGGCCGCGCAGTTTCAATTCCATGCGGTCGTAGCCACGGTCCAGGTGGTAAATGCGGTCGACGATGGTTTCGCCTTCTGCCACCAAGCCGGCAATCACCAAGCTGGCCGATGCCCGCAAGTCGGTGGCCATCACGGTGGCCCCCGAGAGCTTTTCAACGCCCTCGATCACCGACACTTTGCCGTCAATCTGGATGTGCGCGCCCAGGCGCACCAGTTCGTTGACGTGCATGAAGCGATTTTCAAAAATGGTTTCGGTCACCTTGCTCGCGCCTTGCGAGATGCAGTTGAGCGCCATGAACTGCGCCTGCATGTCGGTCGGAAAACCTGGGTATTCGGTGGTGCGAAAGCTCTGGGCTTTCAAGCGGCCATCGGCTTGGATGCGGATGAAGCCCTCGCCCGCCTCAATGGTGGCACCGGCATCGCGCAGCTTTTCGATGACCACTTCCAGGTGGTCGGCGCGGCCGTGGCGCAGTACCACATCACCGCCTGTAGCGGCTACGGCGCACAAAAAGGTGCCCGTCTCGATGCGATCGGCCACCACCTGGTGCTCACAACCATGCAGACGCTCCACACCCTGGATGAGGATGCGGCGTGTGCCGTGGCCTTCGATCTTCGCGCCCATTTTGATGAGCATCTCGGCCAGGTCGGGAATCTCGGGCTCTTGAGCGGCGTTTTCCAAGACCGTCTCGCCTTCGGCCAAGGCCGCAGCCATCATGAAGTTTTCAGTGCCGGTGACGGTGACCATGTCGGTGGTGATGTGCGCACCTTTGAGGCGCGTGCGGCCCTCGGGCAAGCTGGCCAGCATGTAACCGTGGTCCACCGTGATGACGGCACCCATGGCCTGCAGGCCTTTGATGTGCTGGTCTACGGGACGCGAGCCAATGGCGCAACCGCCGGGCAAGGACACTTTGGCATGGCCAAAACGTGCCAGCAAAGGGCCCAGCGCCAGCACCGAAGCGCGCATGGTTTTCACCAGCTCGTAAGGGGCTTCAGGGTTGTTCAGGCCACCCGCATTGAGGGTCACGCGGCCGTCTTCATGGTGCTCAGCCGTCACGCCCATGTTGCGGATCAGCTTGAGCATGGTCGAGACGTCTTGCAGGCGCGGCACATTGGCCAACGTCACAGGCTCGGCGCTCAGCAAAGCGGCGCACAACTCGGGCAGAGCGGCGTTTTTGGCACCCGACACATCGAGCGTGCCTTGCAGGCGTTTGCCGCCGCGAATTTTCAGTTTGTCCATGACTCAGTTCGCTTGCGCGGCCCATTCGGCTGGCGTGTAGGTTTTCATCGACAAAGCGTGCACCTCGTCGGTGTGCATTTTCTGGCCCAGGGTGGCGTACACCCGCTGGTGCCGCGCAATGGGGCGCATGCCGGCAAAGGCTTCGGACACGACCACGGCGCTCCAATGGCGGCCATCGCCATCCACAGTCAGGTGGGTGCAGTCGAGGCCTGCTGCAATGATGGCTTGAAGTTGCTCAGCGTTCATGGGGGTTCAGCTCCGGATTTTGTAACCGATGCGCAAAAGGTGAAGGGTCAGGCCACTGATGGCCGCCAAAGAAGTGCCGACCACCGCCAAACTGATCCAGGGCGACACATCGCTTTGGCCAAAGAAACCATAGCGGAAGCCATCGATCATGTAGAAAAACGGGTTGAGGTGGCTGAGGTTTTGCCAAAAAGGTGGCAAAGAATGGATGGAATAAAACACGCCCGACAAGAACGTCATCGGCATGATGATGAAGTTTTGGAAAGCGGCCATTTGGTCAAATTTGTCGGCCCACAGCCCCGCGATCACCCCCAGTGCACCCATCATGGCCGCGCCCATGAAGGCGAAGGCCAAAATCCACAACGGGTTCACAAAGGTGATGTTGACCATCCAGCCGGTGATCACAAACACCCCCAGCCCCACGGCCAAGCCGCGCACAATGGACGAACCCACATAGGCCACAAACCAACTGCGGTGCGACAACGGGGTGAGCAGCAAAAACACCAAGCTGCCCATGATCTTGCTTTGCACCAAACTGGACGAGCTGTTGGCGAACGCGTTTTGCAACACGCCCATCATGATCAGGCCGGGCAGCAAAAACGAGGTGTAAGGCACTTGGTCATAGACCTTGACATGGTCTTCGAGCACATGGCCAAAAATCAGCATGTACAGCACCGAAGTGAGCACAGGAGCCCCAACGGTTTGGAAAGCCACTTTCCAAAAGCGCAGGACCTCTTTGTAGAGCAGGGTTTGCCAACCGGTCATGCCAGGGCTCCCGAGGCGGTTTGTTTGCGGTTCATGACTTCCAGAAAAACGTCTTCGAGGTCAGCTTGGCGGATTTCCACGTCTTCCACCACCAAGCCCGCTGTGCGCAAAGTGGCCAGATGGTTTTCGATTTCGACCGCGTTGTGCACGGGCAACTGCACGATGCGGCCCGTCACTCGGGCGATGGCCGCCACAGCAGGCGGCAAGTCGCCGTCGAGTTTGAAGCGCAGCACCTGGCTGGTGGCCGAGCGCAACAAATCAGACGTGCGCTCAAGCGCCAGCAACTGGCCACGCTTGAGCATCGCGATGCGCCCGCACAGGGCTTCGGCTTCTTCGAGGTAATGGGTGGTGAGCAAGACGGTGTGGCCTTGCTTGTTGAGTTTGGCGATAAAGGCCCACAGGGTCTGGCGCAGTTCAACGTCGACCCCGGCGGTGGGCTCGTCGAGCACGATCACGCGAGGCTTGTGCACCAAGGCTTGCGCCACCAGCAC
>NZ_CALBEX010000581.1 GCF_937889215.1 uncultured Limnohabitans sp. | reverse complement strand
GCAAGGAAGAAGTGCAAAGTTACTTCCAGGGCATTTGCCCCAAAGCCCGCCAGCTGATCGACCTGCCCAAGACCTGGAAACGCTGGGCCACCGCCGACCGCGAGCCGATTGGCCAGTGGACCTATGGCCGCGTGAGCTTGCTGGGCGACGCCGCCCACCCCACCACCCAATACATGGCGCAAGGCGCCTGCATGGCCATGGAAGACGCAGTCACTTTGGGCGAGGCACTGCGCGTTCACAGCAACGACTGGCCGAAAGCGCTGGACATGTACCAGCGCGCCCGCGTGGCCCGCACCGCCCGCATCGTGCTGTCGAGCCGCGAGATGGGCCGCATCTACCACGCGAAAGGTGTGGAGCGCTTGGTGCGCAATGACCTGTGGCGCGGCCGCAGCCCCGAGCGCTTTTATGATGCGATGGCATGGCTGTACGGCTGGAACGTGGGCAACTGCCTAGATGCGGCTATTGATCCTGCACGCTGATGTTTGAATTTTGTACACCGGTATCTCGCAGGTCGGTGGCTTTAGCCCCGACATGACGGGCTTCGACATAGACTGCATGTCGGGGCTAAAGCCGCCGACCTACAACTGGAACGTGGGCAACTGCCTCGATGCCGCACAGCACCATTGAATTGAACGGAGACACCCCATGAACGACCTCGGACGCATCGAAGACCTGCCACCCGACTATGTGCAGGACCTGCGCGACCTGAACCTGGTGCCGCTGTGGCCCAGCCTGCGCGGCGTGCTGCCCCCCAAAGTACCCGCCCGCCAGACCCAGCCGACTTGCTGGGCTTACAAAGACATCAAGCCGCTCTTGCTCAAAGCAGGCGAGCTGACCCCAATAGAGAAAGCCGAGCGCCGCGTGCTGGTGCTGGCCAACCCCGGCCACGGCCTCGACAAAATGCAGGCCAGCGCAGCCATGTATTTGGGCATGCAACTGCTCATGCCCGGCGAATGGGCCCCTAGCCACCGCCACACGCCCAACGCGGTGCGCATGGTCGTGGAAGGCGAAGGCGCCTGGACCACCGTAGACGGCGCGAAATGCCCCATGAGCCGAGGCGATTTGATCCTCACGCCCACGGGCCTGTGGCACGAGCACGGCCACGACGGCACCGAGCCCGTGATCTGGCTCGATGTGCTGGACTTGCCCTTGGTTTATTACATGGAGGCCAGCTACCACATCAACGGCGACCGCCAGAACGTGGTGCCCGGCCAAGGCGACAAACAATACGCCCGTGGCGGCGTGGTGCCCTCGCATGTGTTTGAGCGCAGCAAGAAGGCTTACCCCATGCTGCGCTATGCATGGAAAGACGCCAAGGCCGCGCTCGAATCACTGGCGGCTGACGATTCAAATTTGGAGCAAGTGCAAGTCACTTACACCAACCCCGAAACAGGTGGCGACGCAGAGAACATCTTGGGTTTTTACGCCCTGATGCTGCGCCCTGGCCAAACCCTGCGCCTGCCAGCGCGCTCGCCCGCGCAAATCTTTCACGTCATCGAAGGCGCGGTACAAGCACAGATCGTGGCCAGCACCTTCGAGCTGGCCGAAGCCGACACCTGCTGTGCGCCTGGCTACGA
Organism: uncultured Limnohabitans sp.; assembly: GCF_937889215.1. Lineage (GTDB taxonomy): Bacteria > Pseudomonadota > Gammaproteobacteria > Burkholderiales > Burkholderiaceae_C > Limnohabitans_A. Next base: position 1,546 of record NZ_CALBEX010000581.1, on the reverse strand, counting down.
GGCTGTGACGCTGAGCAACCTGCAAGCAGACCAACCCGCTTTCCTCTTCATCGCCGACGAGTCACCTCTGCACCGCAAGCTGGGTGTGTACGAGAATCGCGGTTAATTTTTTTCTTCATTCCACCCCATGACCACTTACCTCTTCAATCCCCCTGCCGTCCAATCCCTGCCCATCCGTGGCAAAACCGAGCGCTTTCCGATCAACCGCATTTTTTGCGTGGGCCGCAACTACCATGCCCACGCTGTTGAAATGGGCCGCCCGGTCGACAAAACCGTGGAGCAAGCCTTTTACTTCACCAAGTCGCCACAAACACTGGTGGAAAGCGGTGCCACCGTCACCTACCCACCCCGCACCAACAACTACCACTTCGAGATGGAACTGGTGCTGGCCATTGGCAAAGAAGGTTTCCGTGTGAGCGAAGCCAACGCGCATGAGCTGGTTTATGGCTACGGCGCAGGCCTCGACATGACGCGCCGCGACCTGCAACTGGTAGCCCGCGACAAAGGCCGCCCTTGGGACACGGGCAAAGACATCGAGCAAGGCTCGGTCTGCTCAGAGATCGTCCCCATGCCCGGCGTGGTGATCGAAAACGGCACCATTGCCCTCGAAGTCAACGGCGTCACCAAACAATCGTCCAACGTGGACAAGCTGATCTGGAACATCCGCGAAATCATCGCCGACCTGTCCACCTACTACCACCTGCAGCCCGGCGACCTGATTTACACCGGCACGCCCGAAGGCGTGGGTGCTGTGGTGAGTGGCGACCAAATCACCGGCCGCGTTGAAGGCGTGGCTGAACTCTCACTGACCATCGGCGCAGCGGAGTAAACCCATGAAGCTCTACAGTTTTTTCCGAAGCAGCACCTCGCACCGCCTGCGCATCGCGCTCAACCTCAAAGGCATCGCCACCGACTACGTGACGGTGGACTTGCGGGTGGATGAACAACAACAGGACCACTTCAAAGCGGTCAACCCCCAGCAACTGGTGCCCGCCCTGGACACCGGCGACAAGGTCATGATCCAGTCACCGGCCATCATCGAATGGCTGGAAGAAAAACACCCCACGCCGGCGCTGCTGCCTGCAGGCACGGACGACCGCGCCCATGTGCGTGCACTCGCGGCGATGGTGGGTTGCGACATCCACCCCCTGAACAACCGCCGCGTGTTGCAAACGCTGCGCAAACAATTCGGTGCCAACGAAGACGCGGTGAACGCCTGGTGCGCCACCTGGATCAGCTCGGGCTTTGACGCCTACGAAGCCCTGATCGCGGCCGACGCGCAACGCGGCCGCTTCAGCTTTGGCGACACGCCCACCCTGGCCGATGTGTATTTGATTCCGCAGGTCGAAAGCGCCCACCGTTTCAAAATGGACCTGACAAAATGGCCACTGATCATGGCAGTGGAAAAAGCCTGCATGGAACTGGAGGCCTTTCAAAAAGCTGCGCCGGGCCAGCAGCCTGACGCGGCCTGAGCGAAATGCCTTAAAAGCAAGGGCCCGTAAGGGCCCTTTTTGATGGGAGAACTGGCAAGGGCACCGTCTGAAGT
>NZ_CALBEX010000580.1 GCF_937889215.1 uncultured Limnohabitans sp. | reverse complement strand
TCCAGCCGCACCGCGGTTTACAAGGGTTTGCTGCTGGCTGATCAAGTTGGCACCTATTACCTCGACCTGCAAGACGAGCGCTGTGTCTCCGCGCTGGGCCTGGTGCACCAGCGCTTTTCCACCAACACCTTCCCTGAGTGGCCATTGGCTCACCCGTACCGCTATGTGGCGCACAACGGTGAGATCAACACCGTCAAGGGCAACTACAACTGGATGAAGGCCCGCGAAGGCGTGATGTCCTCGCCCGTACTGGCCGCCGACCTGCAAAAGCTCTACCCCATCAGCTTCGCTGGCCAGTCCGACACCGCCACCTTTGACAACTGCCTCGAACTGCTGACGATGGCGGGTTACCCCATCAGCCAGGCCGTGATGATGATGATTCCCGAGCCTTGGGAGAACCACACCACCATGGACGAGCGCCGCAAGGCCTTCTACGAATACCACGCTGCGATGCTCGAGCCATGGGACGGCCCCGCCTCGATCGTGTTCACCGACGGCCGCCAGATCGGTGCCACGCTGGACCGCAATGGCCTGCGCCCCTCGCGCTACATCATCACCGACGACGACATGGTCATCATGGGTTCGGAAACCGGCGTGCTGCCGATCCCCGAAAGCAAGATTGTGCGCAAGTGGCGTCTGCAGCCCGGCAAGATGTTCCTGATCGACCTGGAACAAGGCCGCATGATCAACGACGAAGAGTTGAAAGCCGGTCTGGCCAGCGCCAAGCCTTACAAGCAGTGGATTGAAAACCTGCGCATCAAGCTCGACGACGTGGCCGCAGGACCTGTGGCGCCCGCCTCCGACGTGGCCTTGCTGGACTTGCAGCAAGCTTTTGGCACCACACAAGAAGACATCAAATTCTTGCTGGCCCCCATGGCTGCGGCCGGTGAGGAAGCCTTGGGCTCCATGGGCAACGACAGCCCGCTGGCCGTGTTGTCAGACAAAAACAAGCCGCTCTACAACTACTTCAAGCAGTTGTTTGCGCAAGTGACCAACCCGCCCATCGACCCGATCCGTGAAGCGATCGTGATGTCCTTGGTGTCCTTCATCGGCCCCAAGCCGAACCTGCTGGACATCAACCAAGTCAATCCACCGATGCGACTGGAAGTCAGCCAGCCGATCCTGGACTTCGCCGACATGGCCAAGCTGCGCAACATTGACCAAGCCACCAAAGGCAAGTTCAAGAGCGCCACACTGGACATCACCTACCCCGCCCTGTGGGGCCGCGAAGGCGTGGAAGCCAAGCTGGCATCGCTGTGCGCCGAAGCGGTGGACGCCATCAAGGGTGGCCACAACATCCTGATCATCAGCGACCGTGGCGTGACCGCCACCCAAGTGGCTGTGCCCGCGTTGCTGGCGCTGTCGGCCATTCACCAACACCTGGTGACCGAGGGCTTGCGCACCACCGCAGGCTTGGTGGTGGAGACCGGCACCGCCCGCGAAGTGCACCACTTTGCGGTGTTGGCCGGTTACGGCGCGGAAGCCGTGCACCCCTACCTGGCAATGGAAACCCTGGCCGCGCTGCACAAAGAATTGCCCGGCGACCTGTCGGCCGAAAAAGCCCTCTACAACTACGTCAAGGCGATTGGCAAGGGCTTGTCCAAGATCATGTCCAAGATGGGCGTGTCGACCTACATGTCGTATTGTGGTGCGCAGTTGTTCGAGGCGATCGGCATCAACACAGAGACCATCAACAAATACTTCACCGGCACGGCCAGCCGCGTGGGCGGTATCGGCGTGTTCGAGATCGCTGAAGAAGCCTTCCGCATGCACACGGCTGCCTTCAGCGACGACCCGATCCTGGCCACCATGCTCGACGCGGGCGGCGAATACGCCTGGCGCGCCCGTGGCGAAGAGCACATGTGGACGCCCGATGCGATTGCCAAGTTGCAGCACTCCACCCGTGCCAACAACTTCAGCACGTACAAGGAGTACGCGCAGATCATCAACGACCAAAGCAAGCGCCACATGACGCTGCGCGGCCTGTTCGAGTTCAAGATCGACCCGTCCAAAGCCATCCCTTTGGAGCAGGTCGAGCCTGCCGCCGAGATCGTCAAGCGTTTCGCCACCGGAGCGATGTCGCTGGGCTCGATTTCCACTGAAGCGCACGCCACCTTGGCCGTGGCCATGAACCGCATCGGCGGCAAGAGCAACACCGGTGAAGGCGGTGAAGATGCGGCCCGTTACCGCAACGAACTCAAGGGCATCCCGATCAAGGTCGGTGATTCGCTCAAGAGCGTGATCGGTGCCGAGAACGTCGAAGTGGACATGCCACTGGAGGCAGGCGACAGCTTGCGCTCCAAGATCAAGCAAGTCGCCTCGGGCCGCTTCGGTGTCACCGCCGAATACCTGTCCAGCGCCGACCAAATCCAGATCAAGATGGCCCAGGGTGCCAAGCCCGGTGAAGGCGGCCAGTTGCCTGGCGGCAAAGTGTCCGACTACATCGGCAAGCTGCGCCACTCGGTGCCCGGTGTTGGTTTGATCTCGCCACCGCCGCACCACGACATCTACTCCATCGAGGATTTGGCCCAGCTGATCCACGACCTGAAAAACGTCGCCCCACACAGCGACATCAGCGTGAAGCTGGTCTCCGAAATCGGCGTCGGCACCATCGCCGCCGGTGTGGCTAAGTGCAAGGCCGACCACGTCGTGATCGCCGGTCACGACGGCGGCACGGGCGCTTCGCCTTGGTCGTCGGTCAAGCATGCAGGCTCGCCTTGGGAAATCGGTTTGGCCGAAACCCAGCAGACCTTGGTGCTCAACGGCCTGCGCGGTCGCATCCGCGTGCAGGCCGATGGCCAAATGAAGACCGGCCGTGACGTCGCCATTGGCGCCTTGTTGGGCGCGGACGAGTTCGGCTTCGCCACCGCACCGCTGGTGGTCGAGGGCTGCATCATGATGCGCAAATGCCACCTGAACACCTGCCCTGTGGGTGTGGCCACCCAAGACGCCGACTTGCGCAAAAAGTTCACCGGCAAGCCCGAGCATGTGGTGAACTACTTCTTCTTCATCGCCGAAGAGGTGCGCCAGATCATGGCCCAGTTGGGTGTGGCCAAATTCGACGACTTGGTGGGCCGTGCCGACCTGCTCGACATGAAGAGTGGTGTGGCGCATTGGAAGGCCCGTGGCCTCGATTTCGCTCGCCTTTTGGCCGTGCCGATGGTCGACTCCACCGTGGCTGTGCGCCATGTGGACACACAAGACCATGGCCTCGAAAAGGCCCTGGACAACGTGCTGATTGCGAAGAGCCGCCCCGCCATTGACAAGGGCGAAAAAGTCCAGTTCATGGAAACGGCACGCAACGTGAACCGATCGGTCGGCGCCATGCTGTCTGGCGCGGTGACCAAGGTGCACCCCGACGGATTGCCCGACGACACCATCCGCATCCAACTTGAAGGCACGGGCGGTCAGTCGTTTGGTGCATTTTTGACCAAAGGGATCACGCTGTACTTGATCGGTGAAGCCAACGATTACACCGGCAAAGGTTTGTCGGGTGGCCGAGTGGTGGTACGCCCCAGCCTCGATTTCCGAGGTGTGGCATCGCAAAACATCATCGTCGGCAACACCGTCATGTACGGTGCGACCACAGGTGAGGCGTTCTTTGCTGGCGTGGCTGGCGAGCGCTTTGCCGTGCGTTTGTCGGGTGCCACGGCGGTGGTCGAGGGCACAGGTGACCATGGCTGCGAATACATGACTGGCGGCACCGTGGCGGTGTTGGGCAAAACCGGCCGCAACTTTGGTGCAGGCATGAGTGGCGGCATCGCCTACGTGTACGACGAAGATGGCGAGTTCGCTTCGCGCTGCAACACCGCCATGGTCAGCATGGAAAAAGTGCTGACTGTGGCCGAGCAAGAAGCGCAAGTGGACCGCAAGGTCTGGCACCGCGATCAGGCCGACGAAGCGCAGCTGAAGAAACTGCTGGAAGACCACTTGAAGTGGACAGGCAGCCAGCGCGCCCGCGAGTTGCTGGACAACTGGGCCACGGCCCGTGCCAAGTTCGTGAAGGTGTTCCCCAACGAATACAAGCGCGCCCTGGGCGAAATCAACGCCCGCAAAGCGGCCAAGGCTGCTCAGCCGGTGGTTGCTTGAGCTGAACGTCAAGATTGAAGGAAGAGCATCATGGGAAAAATCACAGGCTTCATGGAATTTGAGCGCATCGAAGAGGGCTACAAACCCGTTCCCGAGCGCCTAAAGAACTACGGCGAGTTCGTGATCGGTTTGACCGAAGAGCAATCCAAAACACAAGCGGCCCGCTGCATGGACTGCGGTACGCCGTTTTGCAACAGCGGTTGCCCGGTCAACAACATCATTCCGGATTTCAACGAGCTGGTGTACCAAGGCGACTGGAAGAACGCGATCGAGGTGCTGCACAGCACCAACAACTTCCCCGAATTCACCGGCCGCATCTGCCCCGCACCTTGCGAAGCCGCTTGTGTGGTGAACTTCAACGGCGATGCCGTGGGCATCAAGTCGATTGAGCACGCCATCATTGACCGCGCTTGGTCCGAAGGCTGGGTCACGCCCCGTCCGGCCAAGGTCAAGACCGGCAAGACCGTGGCCGTCATTGGCGCAGGCCCTGCTGGCCTGGCCGCTGCCCAGCAGTTGGCGCGTGCAGGCCACGATGTGACCTTGTTCGAGAAGAACGACCGCGTGGGTGGTTTGCTGCGCTACGGCATCCCCGACTTCAAGATGGAAAAGACGCACATCGACCGCCGCGTCCAGCAGCTCGAAGCCGAAGGCGTGAAGATCCGCACCAGCGTGCTGGTGGGCGAGTGGCCCAAGGATTCCAAGGTGACCAACTGGGCCAAGGAAACCATTTCGGCTGAACAGCTCAAGGAGGAGTTTGATGCTGTGTTGCTCACAGGCGGCTCCGAGCAGTCGCGCGACCTGCCCGTGCCCGGCCGCGACCTCGAAGGCATCCATTTCGCGATGGAATTCCTGCCTCAGCAAAACAAGGTCAATGCGGGCGACAAGGTCAAAGGCCAATTGCGCGCCGATGGCAAAAACGTCATCGTGATCGGTGGCGGCGACACCGGCAGCGATTGCGTGGGCACCAGCACACGCCACGGCGCAGTCAGCGTGACCCAGTTTGAGGTGATGCCCGAGCCGCCCGAGAAAGAAAACAAGGCCATGATCTGGCCCTATTGGCCCATGAAGCTGCGCACCAGCTCCAGCCACGACGAGAGCGCCGAAAAAGGTTTGCTGCAACGCGAATTCGCCATTTCTACCAAGGCATTCATCGGCGAAAAAGGCAAGCTCACGGGCCTCAAAACCGTACAGGTCGAATTCAAAGACGGCAAAATGGTCGAGGTGCCCGGCTCCGAGCAGGAACACAAAGCCGACTTGGTTTTGCTGGCAATGGGCTTCACCAACCCCGTTGCCACTGTGCTCGACGCCTTTGGCATCGACAAGGACGCCCGTGGCAACGCCAAGGCCAGCACCGATTTCACAGGGGGCTATGCCACCAATGTGGACAAGGTGTTTGCCGCCGGTGACATGCGCCGTGGTCAGTCGCTGGTGGTCTGGGCCATCCGCGAAGGCCGCCAAGCGGCACGGTCGGTGGACGAATTTTTGATGGGCAAAAGCGACTTGCCGCGTTAAGGGGATTTAGATCTAGGTAAAATCCCTAGAACACCAAGGTTTACAAAGCGTAAACCTTGGTTCGTTAACATCACAAGAGCCGGACCTACCGGCTCTTGTTATTTCATGAATACCACTTCCACCCCCCCACTTGTTGAGCTGCGTGACCTGACTTTCGGGTACGGCGACCGTGTCATCTTGAAGAACCTGAGCTTCAATGTGCCGCGTGGCCAAGTCACGGCCCTGATGGGGGTGTCCGGTGGTGGCAAGACCACGGTCCTGCGCCTGATTGGCGGGCAAATTCGAGCCAGCCAAGGCCAATTGCTGTTCGATGGTGCCGACATCACCCCCATGCGCCAAGCCGAGCTTTATGCCGCTCGCCGCCGCATGGGCATGCTCTTTCAGTTTGGGGCCTTGTTCACCGACATGAGTGTGTTTGACAACGTGGCTTTCCCCTTGCGCGAACACACCGACTTGTCCGAAGATCTGATCCGTGACATCGT
>NZ_CALBEX010000579.1 GCF_937889215.1 uncultured Limnohabitans sp. | reverse complement strand
TTGAGACTCCTTGAGGTTAACCCAAATGGTTGGAATAGCTGCCCCCAGCGTCTGACGGGGTGCAGCAAGGCGAATCCTCAAATTATAGCCTGATCTTCACAGTCCCGGATAGATGTTGCCCCGGTCGGCCAGAATGGGCTGTGAGCGCAGATTTTGACCCATCAGGCGATGCGGTATGAGCCAGGTGGCCAGCACCATGACCGCAAACCCAACCGGGACCCCAAACACGCCTGCGGACAAGGGCTGAATGCCCCACCACAAGCCGCCATAGGGGTCCAATGCCCAAAATTGCCGGAAACCGGGCGCATTGACCACCATGTAAAAGATCGTGACCCCCAAACCCGACAACATGCCCAGCACCACGGCCCAGCGGTGCACACGGTGCCAAACCATGCCCAGTACCATGCCTGGGAAAAAGGCCGATGCCGCCAGTGAAAATGAGGCCGAAACCAAGGCCAGGATTTCAGCCGGTTTGAAAGCCGCCACCACCGCCGCCAACATCGCGACAGCCAGCAAAGCAAACTTGGACAGGATCACTCGCCCCTCGGATGACTTGGGCCCGTTGACGCCGTTGGGCCGCATGTCGCGCACCAAGGCATTGCTGATGGTCAACAGCAAACCATCGGCGGTCGACAAAGCGGCTGCCAGCCCGCCGGCCGCCACCAAGCCAGACACCACGAACGGCATGCCGCCCAATTCGGGCGTGGCCAACATGATCATGTCCGCCCCAAGCTTGAGCTCGCCCAATTGCAAAATGCCATCGCCATTGACGTCCGAAAATTCCAGCAAAGCAGAATCCAGCCTGGCCCATTGCGCCATCCAACTGGGCAAGTCAGCAAAACTGCTGCCCACCAAGGTGTTGAGCACCTCAAACTTCACCAGGACAGCCAAGGCGGGCACGCTCAGGTAAATCAAGCCAATGAAAAACAAGGACCAGGCCACTGAGCTGCGGGTTTCAGCCACCGAAGGAGAGGTGTAGAAGCGCGTCAACAAATGCGGCAAACCAGCCGTGCCAATCATCAGGCAAAACACCAGGGCCAGAAAATTTAGACGAGACTCACTGAACAATTTTTCCTGTGCCAGTCCACCGTCAGGCTGACCGATGAAGGCCTGGGTATGGGGTGGCATCCCGCCCAAAGGACGCGCCCGCTCCAAGTTGTCGCGCATGGCACGCGTCCATTGCTCGCGCGCTGCAGAGGCTTCGTAAGGTACAGCCAAAAGCTCTCGGCGAACCTGGGCAACGCTCGCAAAGTCAGCCCCTTGGGCTTTGAGCGTGCGGATTTTTTCTTCCAGCTCCAGCCTCAGGGCTTTCATGGATGCATCCACGTCTTGCAATCGCAAGGCGTACAACTTGGCCCTTTGGGCATATTCGTGCCTCACTTCAAGCTCAGCGGGGTCGTCCATCAGGCGTTTTTCAATGCTAGCAATGGCCGACAGTTGTGAACCGTAAACCAAGGAGGCGACCGGATTGCCCAGCTGCTTGTAAGCCAACCACGACACCGGAATGAGAAAGGCCAGCAACAGCATGATGTACTGGGCCACCTGGGTCCAAGTGATGGCCCGCATCCCGCCGAGAAACGAGCACAACAAAACACCGCCTAAGCCCAACAAAATGCCGATTTCGAATTGCACGCCGGTCAGGCGCGAGGCAATGAGGCCAATACCGTAAATCTGAGCCACCACGTACGTGAATGAGCACAGCACCGATGCCAGTGCTGCAATCACTCGGGGCCATCGCCCGCCATAACGCTGGTCAAAATAATCTGGCAATGTGTACAAGCGCATGGCACGCAAGTGCGGGGCAATCAGCAATGCCACCAGGCAAAAACCACCCGTCCAGCCCATCACATAGGCCAAGCCACCTGGCTGATTGCCGCTGCCGGAAAAACCCTGCAAATACAGTGCGCCCGCCAAACTGATGAAGGACGCCGCGCTCATCCAATCGGCGGCCGTGGCCATGCCGTTGTACATGGCGGGGATGCGCCGCCCTGCAACGTAGTACTCGTCCTCGTCCGTGGTTCTGCCCGAAATGCCAATCAGCGCGTAGATCATGACCGTGCTGAACAGGAAGATCGGGCCGATCAAATTGCGCGACAAGCCCATGCGCTCAGCCCAAGCCATGGACCCGATCAAAGCCAGCAAAAAAACCACGTAAATCAGGACATTGCGGTGCAATCGCCAGCGGTAAGCCGAAGAAATGACGACTTCCATGGGTTTGCTCATTGCCTTGTCCTGATCAAAGATGCTGGCTTGGGGTTCAACGCCCCAAATTGGTCCAGGTTTCGATGACGGTGTCGGGGTTGAGCGAGATCGAGCTGATGCCCTGGTCCATCAACCAATGCGCAAAGTCCGGGTGGTCGCTGGGGCCCTGACCGCAAATGCCCACGTA
>NZ_CALBEX010000578.1 GCF_937889215.1 uncultured Limnohabitans sp. | reverse complement strand
CCCCCACCCTTTCATTCCAAATCTTTGCCATCCTCGGCCGCCCGTCCACGCCCGAGGAGCTGGCGTTTTTGAATGAGCCGGGGTCGGGTTTTAGGTCCTAACAACTGAAGTGCTCTGACGCCTCAAAAAATACCCAAATAAGGTATGATCAAACCCATTATGGGTATGAATACCGCTTCAATCACCTCCTCCATCGCCGACGCGCTGTTTTCAAAGGTGCGTCAGCGGGTGCTGGCCGTGCTGTTTGTTGCGCCGGACCGCAGCTTCTATACCAATGAAGTCATTGGCTTGGCTCAGTCGGGCGCAGGCGCTGTGCAGCGCGAGTTGGCCGATCTGGCTGCAGCGGGTTTGCTCACGGTGCGCAAACAGGGCAACCAAAAACACTTTCAGGCCAATGCGGCTTCGCCCGTGTTTACCGAGCTGCGCGCTCTGGTGCTGAAAACCATGGGGCTGGCCGATGTGCTGCGCACGGCGCTCTTGCCGATTGCGCCGCAGATTTCGCTGGCGTTTGTGTTTGGCTCCATGGCCAAGCAGCAAGACACCAGCGCCAGTGATGTCGACGTGCTGCTGGTCAGCGACACGCTGGGCTATGGTGATGTATTTGCGGCGCTGGAGCCCGCCAGCCAAACACTGGGGCGCCCAATCAACCCTGCCATTTACTCATCAACCGACTTCAAAGCCCGCCAGCTGGGTGACAATGCCTTCATCAACCGCGTGATGCAACAGCCAAAGATATGGCTGATCGGCCAGGAGGAGTCACCGCAACATGAGCCCACCCACCCCACTTGAAAACCTGAGCGGCCCCAGCGGCTCGCTCAAAGTTGAGCCACCCGACGCCGCCGAAATCGCGGGTTTGCTGCGAACGGGCAGCACCCGCTTGAACGATGCAGCCAACGCCACACTGGCACTGGAGAGCCGCTTTGATCTGGCCTACAACGCTGCACACGCCTTGTGTTTGGCTGCATTGCGAAAGAAAGGCTTTCGCCCGAGCAACCGTTACATCGTCTTTCAGGCATTGCCACACACACTGGGGCTGGGGCTTGAGGTTTGGCGGGTGCTGGACTTGTGTCACAACAAGCGCAACCTGGGCGAGTACGAAGGCATGATGGATGTCGATACACGCCTGGTCACCGATCTGATCGCCGCCGCCCAACGCGTTTTGATCGCCCTTCAATCCCCTGACTGAACAGCCATGCCCTTGACAGCGCTGGCGTTATCGACAGCGCCGCCTGAAGCTGGAGCATTGTTCACATGCAAGCCCAAACCATCCTCCACTTCTGGTTCACCGAACTCACCTCCAAGCACCATTTCGCCAAAGACCCCGCCTTGGACGAAGCCATCCGCACCCGCTTCGGGGCCACGCTGGCAGCAGCGGCAGCGGCGCGGTGTGATTTGTTTGCCTGGCGCGCCACGCCAGAGGGGCGCTTGGCCGAGGTCTTGATGCTCGACCAGTTCTCGCGCAACGTGTTCCGCGACACCCCCTAGCCTTTGCGCAAGACGCGCTGGCCTTGGCGCTGGCGCAAGAGCTGGTGGCCAGTGGGCAAGACTGCAGCCTGCCCTTGGCGCAAGTTTTGCATACATGCACAGCGAGTCCGCTCTGGTGCACGCCCAAGCCGCCCTGCTGTTTGCGCAGCCGGGCATGGAAGACACCCTGCGCTTTGAGCTGCGCCACCAAGCCATCACCCTGCGCTTTGGTCTCTACCCCCACCCTTTCATTCCAAATCTTTGCCATCCTCGGCCGCCCGTCCACGCCCGAAGAGCTGGCTTTTTTGAGTCAGCCGGGGTCGGGGTTTTAAGCCTGACTGGCAAGTGTTGTCATTCTTGACAACATACAAGCTGTGTTGGCACAATCGCCAACATGCCCGCTGAACTGATCACCCGATTCAAGAACATCACACCAGATGGTGGCGTGATTGAGCTGGTGGTCTGGCGGGTGCCCACGCCGGTTCCACCCACCGAGCACGGGTTCAAATACCGTGCGGTCTATGCCAAGGGTGACGTTCGGATTGTTGGCTTTGACAACGAGCGGGGCAAAGGCGACCACTGCCATTTGGACGGGCAAGAGCTGCCTTACACATTCACAGGCGTGGACCAACTGGTGGAAGACTTCATTGCCGCCGTAGCGGCCAGGAGAACAACATGACCGAACGTTTTTTGACCATCACTTTGCAACCCGACTGGCAAGCCGGTTTGCGTGCAGCTGCCCAAGCGGCGAAAAAAAACACTTACCAAGGCGAGGTGCTCAACTTTGAAAGCCCCGGTCATTTCTTTGGCCAGCTGACCGAAAAGCGCTGGGCGCTGGTACGCACCGCTCAAGGCAAGGGTGAGATGTCAGTGCGCGAATTGGCCCGCTTGGTGGACCGCGACGTCAAGCGCGTGCACGAAGACGTGGTGGTGCTGGCCGACCTGGGGCTGCTGGAGCGCACCGAGTCTGGCGGGGTGGTCTGCCCTTACTCGTCCATGCACATCGACATGGTTCTTAAGGCAGCATGAACCCAGCTGTCATGCAAGCCCAAACCATCCTCCACTTCTGGTTCACCGAACTCAGCCCCAAGCACCACTGCCAAAGACACCGCTTTGGCCGCTACCCCCACCGCAACGACATTCTCGGCCGCCAGTCCACGCCTGAGGAGCTGGTGTTTTAAAGTGAGCCGGGTCGGGGGGCGAAACTCACTTTTAGAGAATGCCCAAGTGTTATCACTGGCCCCAGGTCGGGCATTTAGGGGCCAACGTTCCATCCGTTCGCGGAGCGATATTTTCAAAGGGCTGTGGTCTGCCTGACGTATGCCGGACCTGAAGGCGCCGACCTACAAAATACTGCGCTGCGCCTGTTGCATGTCGGACCTGAAGGCTTCAACCTTGGCGATCCAACCAAAAATTATTGAACTCAAAGTTCTAAGGACGGCCAAGTGCTTTGTGAACTCGCCAAATGGCGAACAGATGCGGGGAAACGCCGGGGATTTGCGCGCTGCGGGGCGCACCATAGCAGGTGGCCCGCAGTGAGCCATCAGGTTTTGGGCAGTGTCACGCCCACTTGGCCTTGGTATTTGCCGCCTCGGTCTTTGTAGCTGGTTTCGCAGACATCGTCTTTGTCACTCTCGAAAAACAGCACCTGGGCGCAGCCTTCACCTGCGTAAATTTTGGCGGGCAAGGGGGTGGTGTTGCTGAACTCCAGCGTCACATAGCCTTCCCACTCGGGCTCAAAAGGCGTCACGTTCACGATGATGCCGCAGCGGGCATAGGTGCTTTTGCCTAAGCAAATCGTCAGCACGTTGCGTGGAATGCGGAAGTATTCCATGGTGCGGGCCAGCGCAAAGCTGTTGGGCGGGATGATGCAGACATCGCTTTCGATGTCCACAAAGCTGCGCTCGTCGAAGTTTTTGGGGTCCACCACCGTGCTGTAGATGTTGGTGAAGACCTTGAATTCCGGGGCGCAGCGGATGTCATAGCCATAACTGCTGGTGCCGTAGCTGACGATTTTTTGGCCAGCCGCGTCCTTGCGGATCTGGCCCGGCTCGAACGGCTCGATCATGCCGTGCTCTTCGGCCATGCGGCGGATCCATTTGTCGCTCTTGATGCTCATGGTGTGCCCTTGTGTCAATCGGCTTATTTTAGGGGCTTACCCGGCCCCAAAGGGCACGGGCTGGCGGTTCCACCGAAGTTCAGCGGTTGACACGCCCCAACACGCCCTGCACCAAGTAATTCATGTTCAGGATCTGGGAATCGCTCAGGGTCTGGCCTGCGGGCAAGACCAATTTGCCGTCGTTGTCGGTGATCGGGCCGGCGAACGGTTGCAATTTGCCCGCACCTACGGCCTTTTGCTTGGCCAAGATTTCATCCTGCACCTTCTTGGGCACCTTGGGGCCAAAGTCGCCGACGCGGACCATGCCATCCTTCACGCCGCCCCACACGCTGCCGCTTTGCCAAGTGCCGGACAAAGCCGCCTTGACGCGGGCCGTGTAGTAGTCGCCCCACTGGTGGGTGACCGCGATGATCTGGGCATCCGGCGCAACCCGGCGCATGTCGGAATGGTAGGCCACGGCCATCTTGCCGCGCTCTTGCGCCGCGGCCATCACCGCCGTGGAGCCGGTGTGGAAAGCGATCACGTCCACATCCTGGTTGAACAAGGCCATGGCCGCTTCGCGCTCTTTGGGTGGGTCAAACCAGGCGTTGAGCCAGACCACCTTGACGGTGGCTTTGGGGTTGACCGAGCGCATGCCCAAAGTGAAGGCGTTGATGCCCTGCAGGACTTCAGGAATCGGAAAGCCCGCCACATAACCCGCCACGTTCGATTGCGTCAAGCGCCCGGCGGCGATGCCCGCCAAATAGCGGCCCTCGTAATAGCGGGCGTTCGACGCGGCCACATTGGGCGCGGTCTTGAAGCCGGTCACCGACTCAAACTTCACATTCGGAAACTCTTTGGCCACCTTGAGCGTGGGCTCCATGTAGCCAAAACTGGGGGTGAAGATGATTTGATGACCCTGCTGGGCCAGGTCGCGGATCACGCGCTCGGCATCCGCACCCTCGGGCACATCGGCCACAAACGTGGTCTTGACCTGATCGCCCAAGGCCCGCTCAACGGCCTTGCGACCCTCGTCGTGCTGACGCGTCCAGCCCGCGTCGGTGATGGGCGAGACATAGACGAAACCCGCCTTGATGGGCTCGGTCGCTTTGACTGGCGTTGGCGTGGAAGTTTGTGCCTGAACGGCCGGAAGAAAAAAGCAGGCGGCCACGAGCGTGGCAGCGAGGTTTTTATACATGGTAGTCCTCTACATGGCCCCGAGATTGAACAAAACAAAGCCCGCCGGGGCGGCGGGCTTCGGGGGTGGATTTTACATGGCGTACTTGTCCAGATCAGCCACACGCCTGAGCAAAAGCGAAACAGTGTGCAGGCAAAGCCTCAAACCAACACCTTCTGGTCCAGCGCCTTGCTCCAATGCAAAACCTCCGCGCTCTGGCGCAGACCGTAAGTCCAGAAGGGATCGGTCTGCATCAATTGATGGACGCATTCTTTGGATTCGGACTCAACGATCCACAAGCCACCTCGGGGCACCTGACCAAGTTGCTCGCGCAAACTGCCCGCCATGCGCACTTGCGCCTGATGTGCAGCCACCCAGTCAATGTGGGCTTGTAAATGGGTGGCACGCAAAGCGCCTTGATCGGGTCGGTCGGTGAATAAAACGGCAAACAACATGTTCCATCCTCTGTCATTCAAACTCTGGGCATCCACCCAGTTCTCAAAGCATGCGCCCAATCAGGACGGTCACGCTTTTCTGCCAAAAGCGCCATGGATTCATGGTCATAGGGCACGCTGATCAACTCACAACGCCAGAGCCCACCGAATTTTTCGACCACCGCATAACGCGCATCGGGGCTGCCGTTCTCTATGCGATGGAACTTGGAAAAAGGGTAAGGGTGATCGTCATCGTATGCAGGCAAACCGACACTGCCTGGATTAACGATGAGCAACTTGGATCGCCAACGAACCGTCCTTGGCACATGGCTGTGTCCGCAGGCCAGCAAGCTGATGTTTTCCGGTATCAGCCCCGCCAAACGCTCTTCAATCTCTCTCACGCTTGCCAAGCGGGCCGCTTCGCCTTCGGGCGTTTCCAACAAATATTCGATGTCACTGCGAGGGCTGCCATGGCACAGCGCCACATCATGGCCAAATTGCTCAGGCCAAATTTGTGCCGTTTGCAGCCGGGGGTCCGCCGGGTCAGCGTGCGACGCCAACCAATTTTTGACCAACGGGTTCAATTGACTCGATGTGTATGCATCCGATAAATTCTGACGCTCTACCGGCAAGCGCAATAACTGGCGTTCATGATTGCCCGCAACGTGAAGCCAAGGGAAATTTCGAAGTCGGTCAGCGGTTTCGAGCGGCAGCAATGGGCCACTCAAGCTGTCACCGAGATTCACCACACACTGAATTTTTCGGTGACTCATGTCCGCAATCACGGCGTCCAAGGCAGCCAAATTGCCATGAATATCTGAAACAAATGCCAAACGCATCACACCCCCTCTTGTTATGTTTTAACCCTGTCCGGCAACACAGCCATGACCGGCTTGCGTCAGTCTGTATTTTTGCAATCGGCTGTTGGGTTTATCGGGCACTGTCATCTCCAGCACACCCAAAGCCAACGCCACTTGCTGGTAATGCGTACGGAAATGTTTCTCATCTTTCAGACCCAAAGCGCTCATCAACTCAACGCGACTCATCTCGCCATTGATCCGCCTCAACATGCGCTCCACTTCGGGGGTGACTTCGGGGGTGACTTCGGGGGTGACTTAGGCTTCGACTTGTTCGGTCTGCCCCGCCCTGAGCACCTTCAAATAAGCGGGGTCGAAGGGGAACTCCATCCACATGTCAAAGGGGTGATAACGCAGCACTGGCTTGGGCGTGCCCGCCGCCACGCATGCCGCAAAAATGCGCTCCACCCCACGGCCCCAAGCCTCGGTTTCGCCCGCCCTGAAAAAGGCATTCGCAATCGCCGGGTTGTACGGGCTGGACGAATGCACGCCCAGCAGCCTCTTACAGGGGGCAAGCCAAACTTTCAATCCTGCTCGGCATACGACTGAAAAAACGCTTTCAATTCATGCATCCAGCGGTGCTTGTCTGCCTCGGGCGCAAAGCTCGCCTCGATGCTGTTGGCGGCCAGCTTGTAGGCTTGCTGGGCGTTCAGGTGCAGGGCGGCAAAGGTCTGTACATAGTTGTCGTTCAAGTAGCCACCAAAGTAGGCCGGGTCGTCCGAGTTGAGAGTGATGCACAGGCCTGCATCCAGCATCTGGCCCAGATTATGGTCGGCCAGGTTTTTGAACACACACAGTTTGAGGTTGGACAGCGGACACACCGTGAGCGGCATCTGGCTGTCGGCCAGGCGTTGCATCAATGCGGCGTCGTGGATGGCTTGCACGCCGTGGTCGATGCGCTCGACCTGCAGCACATCGAGTGCGCCCCAGATGTAGGCGGGCGGTCCCTCTTCGCCCGCATGGGCCACGCAGTGCAAGCCCCGCTCGCGGGCGCGGGCAAACACGCGGGCAAACTTTTCGGGCGGGTGGCCCAGCTCGCTCGAATCGAGCCCCACACCGATGAAGTGTTCGCGCCAAGGCATGGCCTCGTTCAACGTGGCCAATGCCTCTTCTTCGGACAGGTGGCGCAAAAAGCACAAGATCAGATCGGCGCTGATGCCCAGCTGAGTTTGCGCATCGCGGCAGGCGCGGCTCAGGCCTTCGATGACTGCGCCCATGGCCACGCCCCGCGCTGTGTGGGTCTGTGGGTCAAAAAACAACTCGGCCCGCACCACATGGTCAGCGGCGGCTTTTTCAAAATAGGCCCAGGCCATGTCGTAAAAGTCCTGCTCGTGCAGCAGCACGCTGGCCCCGGCGTAATACAGATCCAGAAAACTTTGCAGGTTGGTGAAGGCGTAGGCGCTGCGCAATGCGGCCACGTCGGCATAGGGCAACTGCACACCGTTGCGCTGGGCCAGGGCAAAGATCAGCTCGGGCTCCAGCGAGCCTTCAATGTGAATGTGCAACTCGGCCTTGGGCATGGCGCGTAACAACTCGGGCAAACGGGTGGGCGGTATGGCGTGGACTTTGAACATGGTCAATCCTTGAAAAATTGGGCGCGGATGGTGGCTTCGTCGAGCCGATCAAAACAAGCGTTGTGCCGGTCGGTCAAAGGCCCATGGCCCGGCATCACTTGGCCTTCAGGGCCAAAGCCCACGGCCTTGAACTTCCATTGGCCATTGACCCACTTGAAGTTGCCCACATGCAGGCCCGACGGGTCAAGCAGGGCGCAAACGCCTTCGTTGATTTTTTGAATGTGCATGCTGGCTTTTCTGCAAGTTCTTCAACGGTTTTGAAAATCGCCACGCTCCATCCACCACGACACCGCAAAGCCGGCCACCAGCCCCCAAAAGGCCGCGCCGATGTTGAACAGCCCAATATCGGCCACCGTGACCAACAAGCTGACCAGTGCGCCCAGCGAAAACTTGCCCGCGCCAAACGAGGCCACAAACGCACCTTGCAACACGCGCAACATGGCCAGACCGCCCAACACCATGATGAACTCTTTGGGGGCCGCCAGCATCAAACCGGTGAAGGTGGGTGCCATCAGGCCGAACAACAGCGCCAGCACGCCAAACATCAGCGCCCCGGTGTAGTGGCGCGGTTTCTCGCCAGACGAAGTGAGCAAGCCATTGGTTGGCCCCGTGAGGCAAGTGCTGACCGCGCCAAACACGGCGCTGATGGCGGCACCGATACCGCAGGCCACAGCGATCATGTTGACGGGTGGCTCGTGCCCGGCGTTTTTGAGCACGGCCACGCCTTGCCCGTTTTGCACCACCAGCACCGTGATGGCCAGCGGCACCACCAGCTCCAGCATCGCGGCAAACGACCACACCGGGGCCTGAATGACGGGTTGTGCCAAAGTCAATTGGCCCACGGCGGCCGCATCGAGTCGGCCCGACACCGCCACCGCCAAAGCCCCCACCAGCAGTGCGCCGATGACAGGCGGCAGGCGCTTGCCCCAATCGGCCCGCGCTGAGAGCAACAAGAACATGGCCACCATGGGCGCTGCAATGGCCACATCGCTTTGCAGCGCCCGCACGATGTCCAGGCCAAAACGCAAGAAGACACCTGCCACCATGCCCATGACGATGGGCATGGGCAGCGCTGCCATGACGCGCTTGACCCAGCCGCTCAAGCCCAACACCAGCACCAAAGCGCTGGTGACGTAAAACGCACCGATCACCTCGGGAAAAGTCAGGTGCTGCAAAGCCGGGCCGACCAGCACGGTGCCTGGAATCGTCCAACCAAATGCCAGCGGCGTGGTGTAACGCCAGCTCATCAGCAAACTCACCAAACCGTTGACAAAAAACACCCCGAACACCCAGGACGCCAGCTCTTCAGGTGACAAGCCCCCACGCGTGCCCACCGACAAAATGATGGCCACTGGCCCGGTGACGGCAAAGATGAAACCGATCAGCGCATTGGCGGCGTAGGTGCTGCCAAAGTCAGTGCGGATTTGCCGCCAGCTTCTGGCGGCGAGCGTTGGGGATTCCAAGTGTTTGAACAAAGCGGGGACCTTTGTGATTAGGACAACGGGCTCAGGGTATCAAAAAATCTTGCTGCCTTTGAGGTCATCCAGTCGGACCTGAAGTCACCGACCTACGAAGACCGACAGCCGCCGCATCGCGCAGCGACATTTGTAAATAACTAAAAAAGCCGCCTGACTTGCGTCAGGCGGCCTTCAAAAAGCTGGGAGATGGATTCCCGATCCAGTCGGGAATGGCCAGTCTCAAGCCCATCACTTGCCTGGGATCTTGCCTTCCACGCCCTTGACGTAGAACATCACGCCGCCCAGGAACTTGTCGTCGGCCACTGCGTCTTTGGCCAGCATCTCTTTACCGGCCTGGTCCACGATGGGGCCTTTCCAGATGGAGAAGCTGCCGTCTTTCAGGCCAGCCTTGATCTCGTCGATGCGCTTTTTGGTGTCTTCAGGCACGTCAGCGGCCACGTTGACCATCTCGATCGCACCTTCTTTCACGCCCCACCAGCTGGAGCCGGTGCTCCACTTGCCTTCTAGGGCCTCACCCACGGCCTTGACATAGTAAGGGCCCCAGTTGATCACAGCCGAACCCAAGTGGGCCTTGGGGCCGTAGGCGGTCATGTCGGAGTCCCAACCAAAGGCACGCTTGCCCATTTTCTCGGCGGTCTGCAACACAGCCGAAGAGTCGGTGTTTTGCATCAGCACGTCGGCACCGCCGTTGATCAGCGATGTGGCCGCTTCGGTTTCTTTCGGTGGGTTGAACCACTCGTTCACCCAGACCACTTTGGTCTTGACATTGGGGTTGACCGACTGCGCGCCCATGGTGAAGCTGTTGATGTTGCGCACCACCTCAGGGATTGGGATGGAGGCAACCACACCCAGGGTGTTGGTCTTGGTCATCTTGCCCGCGATCACGCCCGCCATGTAAGCACCTTCGTAGGTGCGGCTGTCGTAAGTGCGCATGTTGTCGGCGGTTTTGTAGCCGGTGGCGTGCTCGAACTTGACTTCTTTGTTGTCAGCCGCCACTTTGAGCATGGGCTCCATGTAACCAAAGGTTGTGCCAAAAATCAGCTTGTTGCCTTGGGCGGCCATGTCACGGATCACGCGCTCGGCGTCAGCGCTTTCTGGCACTTTTTCGACGAAGCTGGTGACCACTTTGTCGCCAAAGGCTTTTTCAATTTCTTTGCGGCCGTTGTCATGCGCAAAGGTCCAACCGCCATCGCCCACAGGGCCGACATACGCAAACGCAATCTTCAGGGGCTCGGGCTTGGCGGGCGCAGCAGCCGGGGCTGGGGCCTCGGCCTTGGGCGCTTCTTCTTTTTTGCCACAGCCCACCAGTGCGGCGGCGGCCACAGCAGTCAGGGCCACCATCTTGACGATGGAGCGCTTGGAGAGGTCTGTCATGTCAGTTCCTTTTGAACAAGGTTACGGGGGTTAAAAATCGAGATTATGAACCGGGATAAAAGGGTTTCCCCAAAGATGCAGGCATATTGACGCGAATCCAGGCCGGGTTGCGCGAGATCAATGCCAGCACCACGATGGTGGCGATGTAAGGCAGCGCCGTGAGCAATTGGCTGGGCACTTCGACCCCCACGCCTTGCAAATGGAACTGCAACATGGTCACACCACCAAACAGGTAAGCACCCAGCAAGACCCGTGCCGGACGCCACGTGGCAAAAGTGGTCAGGGCCAGCGCAATCCAGCCCTTGCCTGCCACCATGCCCTCGACCCACAGCGGGGTATAAATCACCGAGATGTAAGCCCCGGCCAGCCCACACAAAGCGCCGCCAGCCAATACCGCCAGCAAGCGGATGCGGCGCACCGGGTAGCCCAAGGCGTGGGCCGAAGCAGGCGACTCGCCCACCGCCCGCAGCACCAAACCGGTGCGGCTTTTGTACAAGAACCAAATCAGGGCCAAAACCAACGCCATCGCCCCATAAACGAGCGGATGCTGCTTGAACAAGGCGGGTCCCACCAGCGGAATGTCGGCCAGATAAGGCAGCGCAAAATGGGGCCGCTCCGGCAGCTTTTCTTTCACATAGCCAATGCCAACAAAAGCCGAAAAACCCACGCCAAAGAGACTCAGTGCCAGGCCTGTGGCGTATTGGTTGGTGCCCAGCCAGATGACCAACACCCCAAAAATGGCCGCCAACACTGCGCCAGCGCCCATACCCGCCACAAAGCCCAGCCAGTCGTTGCCGGTGTGGACCACGCAGGCAAAGCCCGCGATGGCCGCACACAGCATCATGCCCTCGGCGCCCAGGTTCACCACGCCGGCTTTTTCATTGATCAGCAAACCCAAGGCGGCGATGGCCAGCACCGTACCCGCATTCAAGGTGGCGGCGATCAGCAATGCATACGACTCCATCACACACTCCCCTTCTTTTGGGCCACCCAGCGCAAGCGATAAGCCACCAACGTGTCACACGCCAACAAACAAAACAGCAACAAACCCTGGAACACACCGGTGATCGACTTGGGCAGGCCCAATCGCGACTGCGCCAACTCCCCGCCGATGTAGAACATGCTCATCAACACCGCCGACAGCACCATGCCCGCGGGGTGCAAGCGCCCGACAAAGGCCACGATGATGGCGGCAAAACCATAGCCAGCAGGCACATAGGGCGTCAACTGCCCAATGGGCCCAGCCACCTCCAAAGCACCCGCCAGACCCGCCGCGCCGCCCGAGACCAGCAGCGCCACCCACAGCGCCTTGCGCGAAGAAAACCCCGCGTACCGCGCCGCATCAGGCGCCAGCCCGCCAACTTGTTGGGCAAAGCCCGCCCGTGTTCGGAACAAGAACACCCACAACACGCCCGCACCCACCAGCGCCAGCAGCAAACCCACACTGACGCGCGAGCCGTCCATCAAGCGCGGGATCTGGGTGACCAACTCAAAGGTTTTGGACTGCGGAAAGTTAAAGCCCGCCGGGTCTTTCCAGGGGCCATAAACCAGGTAACTCAACACCATGTCCGCCACGTAGACCAGCATCAGACTGACCAAAATTTCACTGGCATTGAAGCGGTCACGCAGCAGCGCCGTGATGCCCGCCCACAGCATGCCGCCCAGCACGCCAGCCAGCAGCACCGCCAGCACGACCCAACGGCCCGTGTCCTTGTCGGCCAACAAGGCCACGCCCCCGGCGCACACCGCGCCAATGACAAACTGCCCCTCGGCCCCGATGTTCCAGACGTTGGATCGGAAGCACACCGACAAACCCAAAGCAATGACCAAGAGCGGCGTGGCCTTGACCATCAATTCGCCCAAGGCGTAACTGGTTTTGAGGGGTTCCCAAAAAAACATCTGCAACCCTCGCACCGGGTCCTTGCCCAGCGCCATGAACAGCGCCACGCCCAGCAGCACGGTGAGCACCAGCGCCAGCAGGGGCGAGGCATAAGTCCACAGGCGCGAAGCCTGGGGGCGGGGTTCAAGCCGCAGCATGTTGGGCTCCTTGTTGGGCCGGCACGGCAAAAGCGGAAGCATCGACATCCGGCCACAAGCCGCTCATCCACTCGCCAATGCGTTCCACCGTGGCCTCGGTGCGCGCAACCGAAGGTGACAAACGCCCCTTCGCAATCACATGCAATCGGTCTGACAACTCGAACAATTCTTCCAACTCCTCACTCACCACCAGCACCGCGCAACCGGCGTCGCGCAGCGCCAAAATCTCGGCGCGAATTTGCGCCGCCGCGCCCACGTCCACGCCCCAAGTGGGTTGCGAGACGATGAGCAGCTTCGGATTCGCGCTGATCTCGCGCCCCACAATGAACTTTTGCAAATTGCCACCCGACAGCGACTGCGCTGCGGCATCCGGGCCAGAGGCCTTGACCTTGAAGCGCTCGATGATGCCGCGGGCCTGATCTGCCAGCACGCCCATGCGCACCCAGCCGCCCGCGCCCACGGCCTCGCTTCGGGTCAGCAGCAGGTTTTGCGACAGGCTGAGCGAGGGCACAGCGCCCCGCCCCAGCCGCTCTTCGGGCACAAAGTGCAGGCCCATCTGCCTGCGCGGCACCGGCCCCAAAGCCGCCACCGGCTGGCCAGACAAGCTCACACTGGCCGCGCCACACTGCACGCCCGAGCGGGTGTCTTCGCCCGACAAAGCCCACATCAATTCCTTTTGGCCATTGCCAGACACCCCAGCCAAGCCCACCACCTCGCCCGCGCGCACCTGCAGGCTGATGCCGTCCAGGTCCACGCCAAACGGGTCTTGCCGCGTGAGGCTCAGGGCCTGCACCGACAACACCACCTCGCCCGGCGCACGCGCCACATGCTGCAAAGCGGGTGGCTCGGCCCCGATCATCCAGCGGCTGAGCGAGGCGTTCGTTTCTTCTCGCGGGTCGCACACACCCGTGAGCTTGCCGCCGCGCAGCACGGTGCAGGCGCTGCACAGCGCCCGAATCTCGTGCAACTTGTGCGAGATGTACAAAATGCTCACGCCTTGGCTGACCAGCTTGTGCAGCACCACGAATAGTTTTTCCACCGCTTGCGGCGTCAGCACCGAAGTCGGCTCGTCCAAGATCAACAACTTCGGCTCGGTCAACAAGGCACGGATGATCTCCACCCGCTGCATCTCGCCCACACTCAAGGTGTGCACCGGGCGCTCGGGCTCCAGGTCCAGGCCGTATTCGCTGGCTTTGGCCACGATGCGCTCGGTCACTTCGGCCAGGCTCAGGGTTTTGTCCAGCCCCAGCCAAACGTTTTCGGCCACGGTCAGCGTGTCAAACAAGCTGAAGTGCTGGAACACCATGCTGATGCCCAGCTTGCGCGCTTCTTGTGGGTTGCGAATCTGCACCGGCTGGCCGTTGAACACCACCTGGCCTTCGTCAGGTTTGACCGAACCGTAGATGATTTTCATCAGGGTGGATTTGCCCGCGCCGTTTTCGCCCAGCACGGCATGGGCCTGACCGGGCATCACGGTCAGCGACACATCCTGGTTGGCCACCACGCCCGGGTAGCGCTTGGTGATGCCCTGTAAAGACAAAAGGGGGGTGGTCATGTCGGGTGGGATGGGGTATCTAAAAAAGTGTCGTGCAAAGTCCATGCCTGAAGCATTGGCCTGAGCCTTGCATGCAAAGAGATTGCCGCACAATGTACCACCGCCATCACCCCCTTTTCCCGGGTGTTTATCCCCGTATTCACACCCGACTCACCCATGCACCCCGTCCCCCATTTGACCGAACGCCAAGCTTGGAGCGCCAGCCTGCTCTGGTTTCCCGACCCGGCCAAGCCGCAAGCCCAGCACGAAACCGACGGCCTGCTGGTCACCGCACGCGAAGCCGACGGCATCGTGCGCGTCCAGGCCATCGGCCCCTACCGCGAGCTGGCACCGCAGTACCACGACCTGCCCGTGACCCACTGGCCCGGTCTGTGCATCGCGCCCGGCTTTGTCGACCTGCACATCCACTACCCGCAAACCGACGTGATCGGCTCACCCGCCGAGGGCCTGCTGCCTTGGCTGGAGCACTACACCTTTCCGCACGAGAAGCAGTTCGCCAACCCCGCCTACGCGCGTGAGGTGAGTGCGTTTTTTCTGGACGAGCTGATGCGCCACGGCGTGACCACAGCGCTGTGTTTTGCCACCGCCCACCCCGAATCGGTGGACGCTTTCATGACAGAAGCGCAACAACGCCACCTGCGCATGGTCACCGGCAAAGTGCTGCAAGACCGCCACAGCCCCGACGGCCTGCGCGACACCGACACCGAGTTGAGCCTGCGCCAGACGGAAGACCTGATTCGCCGCTGGCATGGCGTGGACCGCTTGGGCTACGCCATCACGCCCCGCTTTGCGCCCACCAGCACACAGGCCCAACTGCACGGCGCGGGCGAGATCGCGCAGCAATTTCCGGATGTGTGGATTCAATCGCATGTGGCGGAAAACGTCGACGAAATCCGCTGGGTGCATGAACTGTTTCCCGATGCGCGCAGCTACCTCGATGTGTACGACCGCGCAGGGCTCTTGCGCCAGCGCTCGGTTTACGCGCATTGCATCTACCTGGATGAAACGGACCGCCGACGCATGGCCGAGGTGGGCGCGACGGCCGCCGTCAGCCCCACCAGCAACCTGTTTTTGGGCAGCGGCTTTTTTGACTACACCGCATCCGATGCAGCCGGTCTGCGCTACGGCCTGGCCAGCGACGTGGGCGGCGGCACCAGCTTCAGCCCTTTTCACACCATGCACGCGGCCTATACCGTTGCGCGGCAAAGTGTGGGGCGTGCGGGCATCAGCCTCTCGCCCGAGCACCTGTGGTGGCAACACACAGCGGGCGCTGCTGATGCGCTGGACCTGAGCGGCAAAGTGGGCAACCTGCTGCCCGGCTGCGAAGCCGACTTTGTGGTGCTCAACCCCCAAGCCACGCCGCTGCTGGCAAGGCGCACCGCGCAAACCGAAACACTGGCCGAATGGCTGTTTGCCATGATCGTTCTGGGCGACGAGCGGCTGATTGCGCACACGGTGATCCAAGGCCAAAGTGTGAACATCGACCTGTAGGTCGTGGCCTTTACGGTCCGACATTTGCGCTTTTCGCGAAGTGACTTTTCAAGCGGCGGCGAAGCACTGCGATCATGTCGGACCTGAAGGCGCCGACCTACAAAATGCGGTGCCATCGGCCTTTGCGGGCCGGGTTCACTTGCCGCGCAAATCCACCACGCGTTTGGCCTTGCCCTGGCTGCGCTCGACGCCGCCTTCGGGCTTGAGCTCGATCGCCACGCTGGAGCCAATGAACACCTTGATCTCATGCTGCAGCTGCTTGGCCGCCGCACGGGCTTCGATGCTCTCGGGGGACACGCCGGGCTTAGTCTCGATCAGCACTTTGAGGTCGTCCATCGGGCCTTCGCGGGTCAGCACGCATTGGTAGTGCGGGGCCAGCTCGGCGCGCTTCAAGATCAGCTCTTCGATCTGGCTGGGGAACACGTTCACACCGCGGATGATCATCATGTCGTCGCTGCGGCCGGTGATCTTTTCCATGCGGCGCATGCTGCGGGCGGTGCCCGGCAACAGGCGCGTGAGATCGCGCGTGCGGTAGCGGATGATGGGCAGCGCTTCTTTGGTGAGGCTGGTGAACACCAGCTCACCCATTTCGCCATCGGCCACAGGCTCACCGGTTTCGGGGTGGATGATCTCGGGGTAGAAGTGGTCTTCCCAAATGGTTGGGCCATCTTTGGTCTCGATGCATTCGCTGGCCACACCCGGCCCCATCACTTCCGACAGGCCGTAAATGTCGACCGCGTCAATGCTCATGCGTTTTTCGATGGCGGCGCGCATGTCGTTGGTCCAAGGCTCGGCCCCAAAGATGCCGATGCGCAAAGAACTGGTTGTGGGGTCGATGCCTTGGCGCTCAAACTCGTCAGCAATCGCCAGCATGTAGCTGGGCGTGACCATGATGATGTTGGACTTGAAATCCTGGATCAGCTGCACTTGGCGCTCGGTTTGGCCGCCGCCAAAGGGCACCACCGTGAGGCCCAATTTTTCAGCCCCGTAATGCGCGCCCATGCCGCCCGTGAACAAGCCATAGCCGTAGCTGATGTGCACCATGTCACCGGGCTTGGCACCGCCTGCACGAATGCTGCGGGCCACCACAGTCGACCAAGTGTCGATGTCTTTGAGGGTGTAACCCACCACCGTGGGCTTACCGGTGGTGCCGCTCGACGCATGGATACGGGCGCATTGCTCGCGCGGCACGGCAAACATGCCAAAGGGGTAGCTGTCACGCAAGTCCGCCTTGGTGGTGAACGGGAACTTGGCGATGTCGGCCAGGGTTTTGCAGTCGCTCGGGTGCACGCCTGCGGCGTCAAACTTGGCGCGGTACACGGGCGAATTGGCAT
>NZ_CALBEX010000577.1 GCF_937889215.1 uncultured Limnohabitans sp. | reverse complement strand
TAACGCCGACCCTGCGCCGCGCACATCCGCGTGGCGCATGGTGGACGGCGCAGTGAGGCCATTGAGCCAACGGAGACAAGAACATGAGCGAAGCATTGGACGCCTACCGCGTCGCCCAAGAGCCTTATTACCGCCCCGTGGCCGACGAGGTCGAGCTGTTCGAAGCCGCCTACTCGGTGCGCATGCCCATGATGCTCAAGGGCCCCACCGGCTGCGGCAAAACCCGCTTTGTCGAGCACATGGCCTGGAAGCTGAACAAGCCCCTGATCACCGTGGCCTGCAACGAGGACATGACCGCCAGCGACCTGGTGGGCCGCTTCTTGCTGGACGCCAACGGCACCCGCTGGCAAGACGGTCCTTTGGCAGTGGCCGCGCGCCATGGCGCCATTTGTTACCTCGATGAAGTGGTCGAAGCACGCCAAGACACCACCGTGGTGATCCACCCTTTGACCGACAACCGCCGTGTTTTACCCTTGGAAAAGAAGGGCGAGCTGGTGCACGCCCACCCCGATTTTCAAATCGTCATCTCTTACAACCCCGGCTACCAAAGCCTGATGAAAGACCTGAAGCAGTCGACCAAACAACGCTTTGGTGCGCTGGACTTCAACTACCCCGAACACGACATCGAAACCGAAATCGTCGCGCACGAAACTGGTGTCAGCACCGAGGTGGCTGCCAAGCTGGTGGGCATCGCCGAGCGGGCGCGCAACCTCAAGGGCCATGGTTTGGACGAAGGCATTTCCACCCGCATGTTGATTTACGCGGGCAGCTTGATTGCCCAAGGTGTGGCCGCACAAGCCGCTTGCCGAGTGGCCTTGGTGCGCCCAATCACGGACGACCCCGACATGCGCGACGCCTTGGACGCCGCTGTTTCCACTTTCTTCTGAAGCAGGCACCCCCATGTCGGTGCAACTTCAAGACCACGCCGAGTGGGTCGAGCAACTCGACCCGGCTTCGGTGGACTTGCTCACACACACCTGGCCTGAGGCGACCAAGGTGTTGTCTGCCCGTGGGCTCGACAACTACGTCAAGGGCGCTGCGGCCTTGCGTGGTTTGGGCCGTGGCCATGCCTTGGTCAACGCCTGGATTGATGTCGCACCGCAAGTGGCCAAAGAGATTGGCGAGGATGTGGTCGGTGAGTTGGCCACCACCGCCCTCATGCTGGCGTCCAAAACCTCGGGTTCGGTGATCGAGTTGGTGCTGGCCACCGCACCGACCGCGGCCAAGCGGTTGGCCGACGCTGAACTCTTCATGCAGTACCTGCAGTTCCTTAACACCTTGGTGTCGCAAGCCCCGCGGGGCTTGAGGCCCATGCTGGGTCAGCTCGATGCGCTGTTGGGGCAGCTGACTTTGGGGGGGCTTGCGCCGCTGGGCCACTTGGGGGGTACAAGCCCACCGCACGGAATTCGAGGCCCAAATCGCCTACTTCGGTTTGCAGTCCAAAGAGTCTTTGGCCATGCTGCAACAAGAGCGCAAAGGCACCTTGTTGGTCGATGTGCAGCGGCGCATCAACATGTACCTGCGCGGCTTGTGGGGGCGCGATTTTTTCATGCGCCCCACCGCCGGTGACTTCGAAAACCGTGAAGGCTTGCGCCCCTTCATCGAGGACTATTTCATCCACTTGCCCGACGCCTTGGACGCCGTGCAGGGCAACGATGGCCTGATGGACGCCACCCAGATTTACCGCGCGGCTTGCGCCCACGCCGCGACCCATGTGGTGTTCACACGCCAAGCGATCTCGGCCGAATCGCTCAACCCGTGGCAAATGGCCTTGGTGGCCTTGGCCGAAGACGCGCGGGTGGAAGCCTTGGCGGTGGCGCGCTTTCCCGGCATGCGGCCTTTGTGGGCACAGTTGCACACCACCCCCGCCACGCAGCAAGCCACGGCAGGCGATTGGTTGGCCCGCATGGCGCGGGCGTGGATCGA
>NZ_CALBEX010000576.1 GCF_937889215.1 uncultured Limnohabitans sp. | reverse complement strand
CTGTAGGTGTCCTGGTTCTCGATATGAAAGGCCACACCTTGCTCTTTAAGGTAGTTGGGCAGGGTGTCTTGCGGAAAGCCGGGGTGGCCTTGATCAATGTTGACAGCAATAAGTTCAAAGCCAACAGGCGCGC
Organism: uncultured Limnohabitans sp.; assembly: GCF_937889215.1. GTDB lineage: Bacteria > Pseudomonadota > Gammaproteobacteria > Burkholderiales > Burkholderiaceae_C > Limnohabitans_A. Next base: position 4,811 of record NZ_CALBEX010000576.1, on the reverse strand, counting down.
GGGCCTGAAGGCCCAAAAGAATATCGAGCATGCCGTAGCTGTCTTTGCCACCCGACATGCAGACCATGATGCGGTCGCCTTCTTCGATCAGATTGAAGTCGCTGATAGCCTGACCCATCTGGCGGCACAAGCGTTTTTCGAGCTTGTGGGTTTCGCGTTCGATCTTGATGGCTTTGGCGGCCTCTGATTCGGCTTGCGCTTGAATCCAGGCGTTGTCTGCTGCTGTGTCTGTGTTCATGAGGTTCACCACTGTCCAGTTTCCATGCGAATGGCCACTTCGCAGTCTTCAAAAATTTCAAGTTTGGCAATCTTGACGCGCACGCCCAGCACGCCGGGCAACTGCATCAGGCGGTTCGAGACTTTGCCGATCAAAGTTTCCAACAGGTTGATGTGCTCGGCCGTGCATTCATCGATGATGATTTTGCGCACTTTGCGGTAGTCCAGCACCGAGGTGATGTCGTCGTCGCTGGGCAGCAGGGGTTGTGTGCCCAGGTTCAGCTCGGCATCGACCTGGATCGGTTGGGGCTCGATTTTTTCATGCTCGAGGATGCCCAAGTTGGCGTCAAAGCGCAAACCGGTCAGCTCCAGTGTTTGGTGTCCTGCGGGTGTTTTCATGGCGCGGGTTTGATTTGGAAAATTTCAACCCCGACGGCTTCGCAGTCCGGGTACACGTCGGGTTTGCAGCTGGACAGGCGCACCGCTCGCACCTGCGGGTGGGCGATCAGTTCTAGCATCAGGTCGTCGCACAAAGTCTCTTGCAAAACGATGTGGCCTTGGGCCACCCGGCGCGCAATCACCTCGCGGATGAAGTCGTAGTCCACCACCTCGGCCAGATCGTCTTGAGTCGGTGTGGACGCGCTGTAGGGCACAAACAGCTCCACATTGAAGACGATCCGCTGGGGGCCGAGCTTTTCAAAGTCGTGCGCGCCGATGCGCACGTCCACCGTGTGGTTTCGCAAAAACAGGCGGCGGCAATTCAGCGCCAAATCGGTCATCAGGTCGCTCATGCGGGGTCTTTCGGTTCACCCAAAAACATCACGTCGCGCGCCAAAGGCACCAGGTGCTGGCCGTTGTCCACGCACACGGTGGTGCCGGTGATGCAGGGGTTTTGTGCCAAAAACAGGCAGGTGGCCGCCACCTGCGCCGGGTCAATCGGCTCGCGCAAGAGGTTCACGCGGCTGTTGCGGTCAAAGTTCTCTTGGGTTTGTGGGCCGCTCAAAAACATGAGGCCCGGGGCCACGCCACACACCCGCAAAGGGGCCAGAGCTTGGGCCTGCAAGGACACGGCGCGCTCCAGCGCCAATTTGGAGACGGTGTACGAGAAATAGTCCGGGTTCAGGTTGAACACCTTTTGGTCCAGGATGTGGATCACGCTGCGTTGACCGGATTTCGCGTCGGGCGCGGATTGCTGCGCCATCAGCGAGGCCAGCAACATGGGCGCAATCAGGTTCACTTCCAACTGCAAACGGGCACCCGTCAAGTCCATGTTGGTGCCCTCGTCCGGTTCGAAGAGCGAGGCGTTGTTCACCAGGCAATCGAGCGGCCCGGTGGCCTGCGTGATGTAGGCCACCATGCGCTCAACCTCGGAACTTTGCGCCAGGTCGGCCTGCACCAGTTCGACACTTGCGCCCTGCGATTGCAGTTCGGCCTGCAAGCCCTGCGCTGCAGCAGCTGAGCGTTGGTAATGGCACCACACGCGCCAGCCCGCCGCCGCGAATTGGCGAACGATCTCTGCGCCCAGGCGGTGAGCGCCTCCGGTGACCAGAACTTGTTTCATGAATGTGAGCAGCTTGTGATTCGGGCGATGACGGGATATCAGGAAAGGTCGGTTCAGAGAGTTTGTCGCCCCGGACTCGATCCGGGGTCCATGCTTGCGTAACTGTGGATGCTGGATCAAGTCCAGCATGCCACCCGTTGAAGCCAACCGCCAATTATCGGCCAAGCCATGACCTCTGACCCCGGTGCCTCGGTAAACCCCACCCACCTTCGGCGACAATCCTTGCGTGACTCCGCCAAAGCCCTCTGCCCCCAACGAACTGACGCACCGCATCCACCAAGCCATCGCACAGGCCGGGGGCTGGATCGGTTTTGACCGTTTCATGGCCATGGCCTTGTACGAGCCGGGTCTGGGCTATTACACCAACGCTTTGCAAAAGTTCGGGGCTATGCCCTCTTCGGGCAGCGATTTCGTAACTGCCCCGGGCATGTCGCCCCTGTTTGGCCAATCCCTGGCGGTGCAGGTGCAAGAGGCGCTGGCGGCCACTGGCACGGATGAAGTCTGGGAGTTTGGCGCGGGCACCGGTGCCCTGGCCCTGCAGCTGCTGGACAGTCTGGGCGATGCCGTGAAGCGTTACACCATCATTGACTTGTCGGGCACTTTGCGCGCTCGGCAGGCCGAGACCTTGCTGAAGCATGCCGCCAAAGTGCGCTGGCTCGACGCTTGGCCCGACGCCATTGAGGGCGTAGTGGTGGGCAACGAAGTGCTGGACGCCATGCCGGTACAGCTTTTGCAGTGCACGCAAGGCGTTTGGCACGAGCGCGGCGTGGTCACCACCGGTGAAGAATTCGCTTGGCAAGACTGCATCACCGACTTGCGCCCGCCTGTCGAGATCGAAGGCGAGCACGATTACCTGACCGAGATTCACCCCCAAGCCGAAGCCTTTATCGCCAGCCTGGCTGAGCGGCTGCTGGCCGGACGCGGCGGGGCAGCGTTCTTTCTGGATTACGGTTTCCCCGGGGCCGAATACTTCCACCCCCAGCGCCACATGGGCACTGTCATGTGCCACCAGCTGCACCAGGCCGACGACAACCCCTTGGTGGCGGTGGGCCAAAAAGACATCACCGCCCATGTCAACTTCACCGGGGTGGCCTTGGCGGCGCAAAACGCCGGGCTGAATGTGTTGGGCTACACCAGCCAAGCCTGGTTTTTGCTGAACCTGGGTTTGGCCGAGCGCATGGCAAACGCCAGTTTGGCCGAGCGCAGCCAGGCCCAGCGCCTGATCAACGAGCACGAAATGGGTGAGTTGTTCAAGGTGATCGGTTTTTCCACTTCTGCCGATGTGTCCGCCCAGGGTTTTGCCCGTGGCGACCGCTCGCACCGCCTGTAAACGGCACCGAGGCAAGCTCATGTTGCGTTGGCTCATCGTGGTGTTTTTGGCGCTCATCATTTTCAGTGGCCTGCAAAAGTGGCTTGAAAAAATTGGCATCGGCCGCCTTCCTGGAGACTTCCGATTTCGTTTGTTCGGCCGGGAGTTTTTTATCCCCATCACCAGCACCTTGCTGCTGAGCATGGTGGCGGCTGGCATCGCGCGCTGGTTATGAAGCACAGCGGCTGGCTGCACACAGCCAGCCGCTGCCCGACGAAAAGGCAGAGACGGCACCGAACGTGTTACAGTAAGGCACGCCATTGGCGACTTATGCCCATCTAGCTCCCTGCGAGCCGATAGCGCATCCCGGCAGAGGGATGCCAGTCTTGTCCTCCACTGTGCACATCGCCCGCCATGCTTACCTAAGCTGGGCCCAGACGATTTTTTTGCTTCCTTTTTGACGCACCTCTGCACGGTGCTGTTGTTGGGCAGGCCTTCAGGGCTGCTTATGGGGGCGCTTTTTTGGCAGCAGGACATGCCAAGACCCGTGCCGCCGCACAGCCCCCTGAGGGCCAGCCAAGCGGTGCGACCCCCTTCGTTAAAATACATGACTGTTCAATATTGTTCACACCAACCCATCTCCATGGGAAAATTCCGAATTCAACCGTGTTCCAGGGCTTTGCCCAATGGCGCATTTGGCGCGCAAGTGTCCGTGGCCAGTGGCCGCGGCAGTGCCAGCACTGACCGTGTGATGCGGTTTGTGCCCGAATTTGCAACGCCTGACGCCGCCAGCCAATATGCCCTCGATGAAGGCATGTTGTGGGTGGAGCGCCAGACGACGAAACCGATCCTGCTTTGAGAAAGACGTTTTAAATGGCTAAAGAAGAACTGATTGAACTGATGGGCGTGGTCAACGAGGTGTTGCCCGACACCCGTTTTCGCGTGACCCTGGACAACGGCCACCAATTGATTGCTTATTCGGCTGGCAAGATGCGCAAGAACCACATCCGCATTTTGGCGGGTGACCGTGTGACGCTGGAACTCTCGCCTTACGACCTGAGCAAAGGCCGCATCAGCTTCCGTCACCTGGCTGGCCGTGCCCCCATGGCACCGCGCCGTCCGCCCGCACGCTGAGCCTGTTTGGTTCCCGTTGCGTTGATCTGAGTCAACGCGCCAGGCTCTTGAATCGCGCAGCATGGCCCCCAAGTGATTTTTAAACACAGGGGATTTCATGACCGTTTCATCCGATACTTTGCACATTGTTTGTCCGCACTGCCACACCACCAACCGGGTGCGTGAGGCGGATATGCGCAATGCACCCGATTGCGGACATTGCCACCAAACGCTTTTTGATGGCCAACCGGCAGCGCTCGATGACACCAGTTTTGACAAGCACATTGGCCGCAACCATGTGCCTGTGTTGGTGGACTTTTGGGCCCCTTGGTGCGGCCCTTGCCGCATGATGGCCCCGGCTTATGCGCAAGCCGCTGGCCTTTTGGAGCCCCAAGTGCGTGTGGCCAAACTCAACACCGAAGAAGCGCAGGCCATGGCCGCCCGTTTCAACATCCGCAGCATCCCGACCCTCGCCTTGTTTGTCGGCGGCAAAGAAGTGGCCCGCCAGGCGGGCGCTTTTCGCACAGCGCAAGACATCGCCGACTGGACGCGCTCGCATTTGTGATGTCCAGCGTTTGTCGGACCTGAAGGCACCGACCTACAAACACCGAC
>NZ_CALBEX010000575.1 GCF_937889215.1 uncultured Limnohabitans sp. | reverse complement strand
CTGCGGTGTCGGGTTGCGATGAACCCACACCCACGGCTGTGACCAAGTTGGCCTTCATGCCACCCACTTGAACCAAGTAGTTGCGCACCGCTTCAGCGCGGCGTGTCGACAGTTTGGCGTTGTAGGCTTTAGAGCCCAGACGGTCGGTGTGACCGGTGATCTGCACCGCTTCTACATTGACGCCTTGGAGTTCACGCATCAGGTTGTCCAAAGCGCGTTTGCCATCGACTTGCAGGCTGTCTTGGTCAAAACCGAACAGCGAATCGGCTTGCAGCTTGACTTTGACCCAAGGCTTGGGCACCGGGGCGGGGGCGGGTGCCGGTGCGACGACCGGTGCTGGCGCCACTTCTGGTGCGGCGGCGACCGGCGCAGCGGGTTCGGCCACCGGTTCGGGCATCACCACGGGGGCCGGGCGCTCCACCACAGGCGGTACATAAGCGGTGCGCACGGGCTTGGCCGAGGAAGAGTGGCCGCCAAATCGGTACACCAAGCCCACGGAGATCAAGTCCACATTGACGCGCTCGCCAACAGCGTCGTTGACGTGGTAACGCTCGCCTTCCAAGCGCATGGTCAGTGCGGGGGTGAAGGCGTATTCAGTGCCAAAGCCATACTTGTAATGCGTGTCACGTTTGTTGGTGGGGGCCGCGCCCACAGCGCCACCGCCCGTGCCAACGAAGCTGCTTTTTGTTTGGGCATAGGCTGCGCCAACACGGCCCAACAAAGACCAGCGCTCGGTGATGGGCAAGGTGCCGACCAAGTCCAGGTTCAGGCCTTTGATGCGAGTGGCGCCAGAAAAAGTGCCGGTTGGCGTGGTGGCCGCGTCAAATCCGAAGCGACCCAGATCGAAGTAGCCTGCCTCCACCGCCCAGTGGGGGTTGATGGGCATGCCAATGTAGGCTTTGTAGGCGTTGCCTCGCTCGTCCTCGGACATGGCGCCGGCGGTGACGCCGGAGCCCAACAAAGTTTGTGCCGTGATGCCACTGTCAAACTTGGACTTGGACTGGCCTGCACTGATGCCGACATACATGCCGTTGTCAATGAAGGTTTCTTGGGCGTGCAGTCCGGTGCTGGCCAAAACGGCCAAGACCAAAAGAGACAGCCGGGGTTGGAAGGTGGAGGGGTTCATTTTTGTTGTCCAGTAAAAAGGGCGAAATGCCCGGGTCGAAAAAAGGGAAGTCGGTGGGTGCCTGCACGCTCAGCACGTCTTGGCCGCTGCCGCGCTCAAGGCCGGGCTTTGTCTTCCAGCAGGCGCTGCAATAGCAACAGCCAAGTCGGGTCACGCAGGGCCTGGGCGAGTCGGGCTCTTGAAAGCGCCAAACGCTGCACAGGGGTCAAGTCAGGCGTCATGCCGAATGCACTTGCCGAAGGGCTTGGATGTCCAGCGCAATTTGCGTCTGGATGTCCTTGAGCAAGGGCTGCATTCGCTGTTGGCTTGCCCACCACCAGCAAGCGCCACTGACGCACAAAGCCACTGCAGGCAGCGCCAGCAACACCCATAAATGGGGTGCATCGTGCAGCGCAAAAGCGCTCCACAACAACAAGGCTGTACCGCTGAAAATCAAGGCCAACATGAAACTCATGGCGCTCAAGCCGTACATGAACCAGCGGTTTTTGAGCATGCACAGATAGCGCGCCCCTGTCTCGCTGGCCAAGTCGGCGTACCCCAGGGCATGCGACTTGAGCAGGTCTGGCGGCAACAGCCACATTTTCAGCAGCAGCCTGAGCATCACTGCGGGCGTGAACGCATGAGCCAAGAGACCGCCAGAGCCGCCGCAGCACCGGTGGCCGAAGCGATCAACACGGAGCGGATCGGGTCGTGCTGAATGAAGTGCTCGGTGGTCACACGCATGTGACGGGCTTCTTTTTCGAGCTTGTGCTTGGCGTCTGACAAGGCCTCTTTGCCCGAATCTCCATAGTCGCTCAGTTCTTCTTTAATGCGGTGGCTCATGCGGCTGAGCGCTGGTTGCGCTTCGTCCAGCAGACCATCCACCTGTTGGGTTGCGCGGGCACCCAATGAAGACATTTTTTCGTGCGCAGTTTTAGCTTCTGACATGTGAACCTTTGAAGTGAAAAGAAGAAAAATAGACTTTCACTTTAGGCAAGGCCATGGCCTGCGTCTGTGGTTTGACACACCGAAGAGGTGTGTTTCATGGCATGCCCACACGCGCTCAGAAGTCAATAAAGATGGACGCGCACCAAAGGGGTGCAACACCACAAGTCTTTTCATGCGCCAGATCAAACCCGCCTCTTTTTTGTGAGCGCATGATGGTTCACCGCACAGGGCCAGTTGAATTTTTTGTTAAGCGCTGCTGCGGTACCTTGAATGGGACTTCATGACACGATTTCATGACACCGCCTCATCTCACGCCGTTCTACAAGACAGGCCGCATGAGGCCCACACTGCTCAAGCCAGAATGAGTGCGGGCACGATCCGGCCGCGCAACCAGCTGCTGGCTTGCTTGCCCGAAGCAGATTGGGTTCGCCTGATGCCTTTGCTCAAAAAAGTGGTGTTGCCTGCGGGTGAATTGTTGATCGAGGCGGGCACGTCTTTTTCACATGTTTACTTTCCGCTGAATGGCTTGGTGGCCTTGCACGGCCAGATTGAAAACGGCGGTACTTCTGTGTTGTCTCTGGTCGGCGTTGAAGGTTTTGTGGGGGTCTCCAGCTTCATGGGCGGCTTGTCCACCACCAGCAATGCCACCGTGTTTTCGGGCGGTGCTTTTTTGCGCATGCGCGGCGTTGACCTGCTGCAGGAGTTTGAGCATTCGGTGCCGCTCCTGCATTTGTTGTTGCGCTACACACAGACACTCATCACGCAGATGGCCCAGACCTCGGTGTGCAATCGCCACCACTCGGTCGAGAACGCGTTCATCCGCTTTTTGTTGCTGAGCCTGGACCGCTCGGAGGGCAACGAATTGCTGCTGACACATGAAAAAGTGGCCAACTTGCTGGGTGTGCGGCGCGAGGGGGTGAGCGAGGCGGCCATGCGCCTGCAACGCCAAGCGCTCATCAGTTATTCGCGGGGGCGCATCAAGGTGCTAGACCGGGCGGGCATGGAGTCACGCGCCTGCGAGTGTTACCAAGTGATCAAAACAGAATACGATCGCTTGTTGCCGATGCGATTGGCTGCTTGAAACCGCTCACTCTGAAATGCGCGCCATGATTGTTATTTTTGTCTGACACCCTCTCACTTTTGACCGCACACCCAGGCCCCTGCATTGTGGGCATTGGCGCATCGGCCGGCGGACTGGAGGCTTTGGAGAAGTTCTTCGCGCAGGTCCAACCCGACACGGGTTTGGCGTATGTGGTGGTGCAACACACCAGTGCCGAGCACAAGACCTTGCTGGGCAGTTTGCTACAGCGGATCACAAAGCTGCCGGTGCATGATGCGCAAAACGGTGTGGTGCTCGCCCCCAATCACATTTACGTGATGCCTACAGGTGGGCAGTTGCGTGTGGTGCGCGGTGTGCTGCATTTTCAACCGGCCAAAAAGTCAAGCAGTTCGCCGCAGGCCATTGACGGCTTCTTGCACTCCTTGGCCCAAGATCAGGCCCACCGGGCAGCGGGGGTGATTTTGTCTGGCATGGGGCACGATGGCACACAAGGCCTGCAAGCCTTGCACCGCGCCGGAGGCTTGTGTCTGGCCCAACAACCCGATACGGCCAGCTTTGATGCCATGCCGCAAAGCGCCATCGATTCGGGCTGCGTGGACACATGGGCTCCGCCGCAAGACCTGCCGCGCCTGATTGCACAGTGGGCCGCCCGCTCAAGCGAACCCAACAAACCGAAGGAAGCCAACGATGCCCAAGGCCCCATCGAGGCGGCGGGCCAGTCGACCTTTGTGCTGGCGGACGCATCCGAGCCTGCACCAGAGGTTTCCGATGCCGCCACAGAGGCGGCGTTGGCTGCGATTGTGGACTTGCTGCACCTGCACCTGAAACACGATTTTTCTTTGTACAAACCCAGCACCTTGCTGCGCCGTGTGGAGCGGCGCATGCATGTGCACCAACTGCACACCATGGCCGAATACCTGCAGCACCTGCAGCGCAACCCCCAAGAATTGGACGTGTTGTTCTCAGAAATGTTGATCGGTGTGACCTCGTTTTTTCGGGACCCCAAAGTATGGCAAGACTTGGCCACGCAGCTGGTGCCTGGCCTGCTCACAGCGTCCCGCCCTGGGCCTTTGCGCGCATGGGTGCTGGGCTGCTCGACAGGCGAAGAGGCTTACAGCCTGGCCATGCTGCTGCGCGAAGCACAAGATGCGGCGAACTTGCCGGCATTGACGGTGCAAATTTACGCCACCGACCTCAACCCCGCGGCCATCACCGTGGCGCGCAAAGGCTGGTACAGCGCGCAGGCCTTGAGGGATCTGACAGCGGCGCGGCGCGAACGGTTTTTTACAGCCCAAGATGACGGCTTCGTGGTGCACCCCGAGATCCGGGACTGGGTCATGTTCGCGCAGCACGACGTGATCGTGGACCCGCCCTTTACCCAGCTGGATTTGCTGCTGTGCCGGAACGTGTTGATCTATTTCAACGCCACGCTGCAGCGGCGTTTGATGCCCTTGTTTCACTTCAGTTTGCGTGCCGGTGGCCTCTTGGTGCTGGGCAGTGCCGAAACGGTGGGCCGCGCTCAAAACTTGTTCACCACCCTGGTGCCCCGCTCTAGGCTTTTTGGCCGCTTGGCACAAGCCACCTCACCGGGCGCGATGCTTTTCCCCGTTCACCTGCGTGTGCCTGCGCACACGCCATCTCAGGAGTTGCCCGTGTCTTCCACCACCTCACCGCCGGGGCAGAACCTGCAGTCTCTCGCCGACCAGGTCTTGCTGCAGGCGTTTTCGCCAGCTGCCGTGCTGGTCAATGCATCGGGCGACATTGTGTACATCAGTGGCCGAACCGGCCAATATTTGGAGCCTGCTGCAGGCAAAGCCAATTGGAATTTGCACGTCATGTTGCGTCCCGCCCTGCGCGCCCCCATTGGTCTGGCTTTGCGCCAAGCTTTGCAAGACCACCAGGCCGTGGTGCTTCATGGCTTGCCACTGCCAGCGGTGCGCTCTGGGCAACTGCAAGTCACGGTGCACCCCTTGCAAAAGCCTCAGGCCCTGGCGGGCATGGCGATGGTGGTCTTCAAGGAGCTGCCCACCACGCCTGGCCAGGCCAGGCCGGCCACAACCGTGGATGTGGGGACCAATGCCGAATTGCAAAATGCACAAGAAGAAATGCAAGCCCTGCGCCAAGACATGCAGGCGTCGAAAGATCAGATGCTCACGCTGCATGAATCGATGAAGCTGAGCAACGAAGAACTGCAATCGGCCAACGAGGAGCTGACGACAACCAAAGAAGAGGCGCAGTCGATGAACGAAGAGCTGCAGACCATCAACAGCGAATTGCAAACCCGGCTCGACGATCTGGCGCTGGCCCAAAGCGACATGCAAAATTTACTCAACAGCACCGACATCGCCACGCTGTTTTTGGACAACGCCTTGAATGTGCGCCGTTATACCGAACAGGCGGTGCCCATTTTTCATCTGCGCGAGGCCGATGTTGGCCGCCCCTTGAGCGACCTGGCCAACACGCTGGGCTACCCGCTGTTGTTGGACGACGTGAAAGAGACCTTGCGCAGCTTGACGCCTTGCACCAAGTCTGTGACGGCGACCGATGGGCGCTGGTTTTCGGTGCGCATCATGCCCTACCGCACCTTGGCCAACATGGTCAACGGCGCGGTGCTCACATTTGTGGACATCAGCTCCGCCAAAGCACTGGAGTTTCGTTTGCGCGAAACCCATGGCGCAGCTTGATGCATCACATCGAACCATGGCCCTTCAAGCCACTCCCTATCGTCCCCACAAAGATTGCCCTGATGACCCAAGCATTGACACCCCCCGTTCATCCCCAGTCGAGCCTGCGCGAACGCGCCAACACGCTGCTTCAAGCGCAAAGCACTGGCCTGAGTATCGGCAAGGACGCCAGCATGGCGCTGCGTGTTTTGTTTGACTTGGCTGCCACACCGGAGACGGCGCACGACGCCCTGGCTTTGCTGCACGAGTTGCAGGTGCACCAGGTCGAGCTGGATTTACAGAACGAAGAGCTGCAGTCTTCCCGCGTTGACCTGGAAGCGGCCTGCGAAAGGCAAATGCAACTGCACGATGCCTCACCCGGCGCGCAGCTGGTGCTGAACGCCAAGGGCGTGGTGCTGGAATGCAACGCGCAGACCTTGGCGCAATTGCGGCAAACCAAACCAAATGTTTGCGGCAAACCCTTGAGCGCTTGGCTGGTGGCGACCGACGTGCCGCGCCTGCAGGCTTGGTTGAACCAGGCCCTGGGGCAAAAAGAGGCCTCTTCGCTGGCCCTGATGCTGCGCTTGCCCGGCGGAATTGACTGCCCGGTGATTGCCGCCGCTCGCGCCAATCCGCTGGACAACGGAATCCTGCTGACTTGGGTGCCCGCGCCAGCTGATTTGAGCTGAGCCAGTGTGCTTTGGCGCACCGACCCCAGGCCTTCTATTTTCTAACATCAAAGGTCTTGAGTTGATGCCTGTGGGGGCGCAGTCTCAAGCATGGGGCCAGGCTCAGGCTTGGCCGATTTGACAGATTGCACGATAGGACTACAACATGATTCGAAAAAATACTTGGGCCACTTTGGCCGCCTCTCTGGTTCTGGTGTTTGCTTCTGGCTGCGCGGTCTCGCGTGGTCAAGAGTCGGTGGGATCTTTCATCGACGACACGGGCATCACCACTTTGGTGAAATCACGCTTCTTTGAAGACAAAGCTGTGGCGGGTTCTTCGATCAGCGTGGAAACCTTGAACGGTACGGTGATGCTGTCGGGCTTTGCCAAAAATGCTGCAGAACGCAACAAAGCCGAAACGATTGCCCGCAACGTCAAGGGCGTGACCTCGGTGCGCAACGAGATCGCGATCCGCCCTTGATCTGAGGTGGCTTTCGATCTGAATAAGAGTGGGCCTGCGGGCCCACTTTTTTACGTCAGGCTTTGCCCGATGACCGTTGCAGCCACAGATTCATTTTGTGGCCGCCCGTTTTCCGGCGGGCCGGGCCACTGCAAACACCGACACCAAGGGGTGGCTGTCGGGCAAGATGTAAACGATGCCTCGGGTGCCGCGAAAGGCGGGCGCTATCACCGTGCGCCAAAACAGCGTGGGCACATTGATGCACCCATACGTGATGCGATTGTCTTGCACCGTCGGCGAGGCCAAGCGCTCCAAGCGCCGCTCCTGGGCGTTGCGGCTGCGCACCGGGTGCATAGAGATGGCTTGCTCGTAATCCACCCACATGATGCTCTGCCCGGCCAAATTGCGGTCCAACTGGGCCACAAAACGCCCCGCAGGTGTGATGCGCGCTTCTGGAGGAATCTGGGACAAGGGCCGGTCACCCACGCCCTCTAAGCCTTCGTCACCCAAGGCTTGCCCCAGCAGCACAGGCGCATTGCCCAACAAGCGGCCTGTGCGATGGAAAACAAATACCCGTGCATGAATTTTG
>NZ_CALBEX010000574.1 GCF_937889215.1 uncultured Limnohabitans sp. | reverse complement strand
CACGCGGCGCTGCTCAAGGCCTGATTCAGGTCCGCCGGATGAACCGCTTCAGCGCCGTGGGTTGTACCCAGCGCTGAAGCCACGTTCAGGAATCAGGCCCATACAAGGGTTTTGATTTCCAATCCGGTTACGTAACGGTTTAGTAACTTATCTCCTGAGGCTCTCACCATGACCATCAAGCTGGGTATCAACGGATTTGGCCGCATCGGCCGTCTGGCGCTGCGCGCTGCGCTCAAGCATGGCTACGACGACATCCAGATCGTCGGCATCAACGACCCCAAGCCTGCCGACTACTTGGCCTACATGCTCAAGTACGACAGCGTGCACGGCCGCTTTGATGGCACGGTGGACTTCACCGAAGACACGCTCATCGTTAACGGCAAAAAGATCAAACTCTCGCACGAACGCGACGCGCACAACCTCAAGTGGGGCCAGATGGGCGTGCACACCGTGCTCGAATGCACCGGCCACTACCTGACCGAACCCACCAGCCAAATGCACATCGCAGCCGGTGCCAAAAAGGTGGTGATTTCGGCCCCCTCCAAAGACAGCATTCCCATGTTCGTTTATGGCGTGAACCACAAACAATACGCAGGCGAAGCCATCGTGTCGAATGCCTCATGCACCACCAACTGCTTGGCCCCTGTGGTCAAGGTGCTGCACGACAAATGGGGCATCAAGCGCGGTTTGATGACCACCGTGCATGCCGCCACCGCCAGCCAAATGACCGTGGACGGCTCGTCCCGCAAAGACTGGCGCGGCGGCCGTGGCATCTTAGAGAACATCATCCCCAGCAGCACGGGCGCGGCCAAAGCCGTGGGCGTGGTGATCCCCGAGATCAAGGGCAAGATCACTGGCATGGCCTTCCGTGTGCCGACCTCTGACGTGTCGGTCATTGACCTGACGGTGGAGCTGAACAGCGACGCCAGCTACGCCGACATCTGCGCCGAAATGAAAGCGCAAAGCGAAGGCGCGCTCAAAGGCGTGCTGGGTTACACCGACGAAAAAGTGGTCTCCACCGACTTCCGCGGCGAATCCTGTGCCAGCGTGTTCGACGCGACCGCCGGCATCGCGCTGGACAAGAGCTTCGTCAAAATTGTGGCCTGGTACGACAACGAATGGGGCTACGCCAAGCAGTGCCTGGAGATGGTGCGGGTGGTGGCTAAGAAGAAGTGATCTGAACCAGCAGGCAGCACCAGGGCTCCCCGCAGGGGCTCAGAGGCGCTTCGCTTTGCCACATTACTCCTGCGAGGAGCCCTGACGGTGCCATGGGATATCGCTCAAAGCGCCTTCGGGCGCTTTTTGCTTGTGTGCAATGACGACGCGGATGTGGATTGCGGGGGTATAGGCGGGTGAGGTGAAACTGACGTGAAGTTCAGCGGTGCGTCGCAACTTTGGGCGTCCGTTGTAACGGCACCTTAGAAGTCGTCGCCTCAAGGCGCTCAGCCAGCCAGACCTTGATCACGGACTGCCTCGTCACCCCCAGTTTGCTGGCTTCGCGGTCCAGCGAGTCCACCATCCATGTTGGGAAATCAACATTCACCCGCTTCTGATCCTGCAGCACGCGCCTGGCTTTGGACAAATCCAAAGAAGCCGTGATGTCGGCGCCATCATCAAACTGTTGCTCGAACTTTTTAGCTTTCATAAAGTGCCACTTCTTCTGTGCGTGCGCGACGCACGGATATCAATCGGATATTGGCTCCCCGGTAGGTGATGACAGCCGACCAATGCTTGCCATCCATGACGCCAATCACCAAGTACCGCGGTTCGTCATCTGTTTTTGCTGGAATTTCCAACAGCATCGGATCGTTCCAGAGAACTTGAGCTTGGACAAAATCAATGCCATGCTTGATGCGATTGGCATCACTCTTTGTGGCGTCAAACTCAAAGGACATCATGGTATAGAAAATATACCTTAATTGGCATCCAACTGCAAGCCGACTTGAGCTTATGTCTCTCACCAGTGCCTGTGCGCTCAACGTTTTTCAAGGGCACGCCACTGTCACGAGCAACATAAAACCAAGCTGCACCCACAAGCTGCCCGGTGAAAAGCATCAACGCACCGCCCGAATCCAATCCGCCGCCTTCTCCGCAATCATGATCGTCGGCGCATTGGTGTTGCCGCTGACGATGCGTGGCATGACCGACGCGTCGACCACGCGCAGGCCCGGCACACCGTGCACGCGCAGTTGCGCGTCCACCACCGCCATACCATCTTGCCCCATGCGGCAGGTGCCTACTGGGTGGTACACGGTGTCGGCGTTTTGCCGAATCCAGTGTTCAAGTTGTTCATCGCTGCGCGCATCGGCAGACGCTGCCCACTCTTTGCCGTACGCAGCCAAGGCAGGCTGGGACAAGATGTTTTGAGCTTGCCGAACCCCGTCGCGCAAGCGCTGCAGGTCACGTGGGTCGCTCAAAAATTGCGGGTCGATCAAAGGGGCGCTGTGCGGGTTGCGGTCGGCCAGTTGCACGCGGCCTCGGCTGTCGGGTTGCAACAAGCACACATGCAAAGAGTAACCATGCCCCAGCGTCAGTTGGCGGCCATGGTCCACCAGCTTGGCCACCACAAAGTGCAGCTGGATGTCCGGGTGCGCTTCATCAGGTTGGCTTTTGTAAAACGCGCCGCCCTCGGCGAAGTTGGTGGTGAGCGGCCCCTTGCGGTGTTGCCGCCAGGCCCACAGGGCTTGCAAGGTGTGCCACGCGCCACGGGGTGACATGCCGATCAAATCGGTTTGCCCCGGCGCATCGGCCACCAGCACCGCGTCGGGGTGGTCGTGCAGGTTTTCGCCCACGCCGGGCAAGTCGCGCAGCACCTCGATGCCCAGGCTTTGCAAATGCGCGGCAGGCCCGATGCCTGAGCGCATGAGGATGGCGGGCGATTGAAACGCGCCTGCACTCAAAATGATTTCGCGCCGGGCGGTCACGGTCTGCGCCTGGCCACCCTGCACGGTGTGCACCTGCCGCGCCACGCCATCC
>NZ_CALBEX010000573.1 GCF_937889215.1 uncultured Limnohabitans sp. | reverse complement strand
TGGTGGTCCGCCAACGCTGCGGCCCAAAGCAACCACCCCCTGCTGGAGCGGACACTGAACCGCGCTGTGGCCAAAGGCTTTGTGCCGTCCGCCCAGTTGCCCGCCGTGCGCGACAGAGTGATGGCGCTGGCCGATCGCTACAACTTTCAGCCCGATGACTTTGCCCGGCTGACTTTGATGGAGAGCGGCGGCATGAACCCGCAGGCCACGAACGGGAGTTGCCACGGGATCATCCAGTTTTGCGATGGCGAAAACCGCGGGGCCGCTTCGGTGGGCCTGAAGGACAACCCCCGCTCGATTTTGGGCATGGGTTTGTTACAGCAACTGGATTTGGTGGATCGGTATTTTTCTCAGGCGGGTTTGCGCGTGAACGGCCCGCCCGTGGGTTTGGACGATTTGTACCTGACGGTGCTGACCCCGGCCGCCAAAAAAGAAACACGTCCAGACGCCCCGCTGCCGATTGCTGGGCCGCAGGCGCGCTACCTGCATGTGGGGCAAGACACGCGTGGCCCCATCACCCGCAATTCGATTTTGGCCGGCCTGAACCGCTTGACCGACGCCCTGTTGCCGCCCCTCCCCGCCCCGGCCAATGCGGTCATGGGCAGCGCCAGCAAAAACCAAATCACCCGCCTGTACGACGATGTGGCACAGGCAGCGCCCACCACGCTGCGCTGAGTGACGGCAAAGCTTTGCCGCTGCCAGCGGCCACTGACGGCAAATTGCCGCTGACACCGGCAAGCCACACCGGGGCTAATTCCAAAGGACACAAAAGCAGTTGGCACAGCTCTTGCAGGTATCGACACCAAGCCGCTCTACTTGAGCATCTCTCGTCAAAAGTTTGACGGACCGTGAACATCGAACCCGCGTCACCAGCCAAGGAGTCCAGATGAATTTGTTAAACCAGGCACTCGGCGTGCATGAACAGGCCTTGCAAGTCAAAAGCCGTCGCCTAGAGGTGTTGGCGCAAAACATTGCCAACGCGGATACCCCGCACTACAAAGCGCGTGACATCGACTTCAAAGCGGTGATGAGCGAAGCACAGCAACAAGAAACCAGCATGACAGCCACCAGCAGTGGGCACTTTGGCATGGGCCAAGGCTTGGATGCCGATGGCATGCGGTTTCGCACCCCTTTCAACACCGCGTTTGACGGCAACACCGTGGAAATGAGTGTGGAACAAGCCCAGTACGGTAAAGCCGCCGCCGACTACCAGGCCACGCTGAATTTTCTGGAAAGCCGCGTGAGCGGCATTCGCAAAGCTTTGCGAGGAGACTGATCATGAGCATGGACAATATTTTTGGCATTGCGGGCACGGCGCTGAACGCGCAACTGACCCGCATGAACGCCACCGCCTCCAACTTGGCCAACGCCGGCACGGTGTCGACCAACGAGGCCGATGCTTTTCGTGCCAAGCGCCCAGTGTTCAAAGCGCTGATCGACGAGCAAATGACGAACAACGGCGCGCCTTATGTGGGCGGCGTCAAGGTCGACCGCATGGCCGATGATTCCGCCCCGCCTCGCCGCGTGTCGGACCCACGCAACCCCTTGGCCGACAAGGATGGCTACGTCTACCAATCGAACGTGAGCGAAGTCACCGAGATGGTCGAGATGATGGCCTCCGCTCGTTCTTACCAAAACAACGTCGAAGTGATCAACACGGCGCGTCAACTCATGATGCGCACGCTGGACATCTCCAAGGCCTGACCTGAAAGCACCCCATGGCTACTGACACCATCGCCTCATCGAGTTTGCTCCAAAACGTCTCGCGCTATGAAGACGTCAAGGACCAAGCCAAGAAAACCAAGGAAGACATGGGCAAGCAGGAATTCCTGACTTTGTTCACTGCGCAGTTGCAAAACCAAAACCCGCTGGAGCCCGTGAAAAACGAGGCCTTCGTGGCCCAGTTGGCGCAGTTCTCACAGCTCGAAGCGCTGACCAACATGCAGGGTTCTTTGGACACGTTTGTCACCTCCATGTCGGGCGAGCGCATGCTCAACAGCGCTTCCTTGATTGGCAAAAAAGTGGCCATCACAGACTCGCCAACCCAACTCACCTCGGGTGCCAGCATGGACGCCAGCATCAACTTGCCCATGGGTGCCAGTGGTGTGCAGATCAGCGTGTTCGACAGCCAAGGCCGCTTGGTGCAAGAGCTGACGGCCGGCCCGCAAATGCCTGGCACCACCCCCTTTGCTTGGGACGGCAAAGACGCCGCAGAAAACCCCGTGCCATCGGGCCTGTACCGCTTGACGGCCACAGCCGTGGTCAACGGCCAGACCACCACGGTGCCGGTCAGCACTTTGTCCACCGTGCGCGCCATTGCCACCAACCCCGCTGACGGCAGCGTGAGTGTGGAAGTCGACGGCGGCAAAACCATGCTGCTCACCGATGTGAAGCGCGTGGGCTTGTAAAGCCCACAACCTGTCACGCAAGATTTTTCATGTCATTTAGGAACCCACCAACATGTCGTTCTATACCTCGCTCACCGGACTGAACTCGGCCACCGCCCAATTGGCCGTGACCTCCAACAACATTGCCAACGTGGGCACCTCGGGCTTCAAGCGCTCGCGGGCTGACTTTGGTGACATCTTCTCCACGTCGCCGCTGCAAAAGTCGTCGAGCAACATTGGCCAGGGCGTCTCGCTCAAGCAAGTGAGCCAGGAATTCAGCCAGGGCAACATCTCGACTTCGGGCAACTCGCTCGATTTGGCCATCACGGGTGACGGTTTCTTCCCGCTCAAATCAGCCGATGGTCTGCAAGAGGTTTACACGCGCAATGGCTCATTCACATTGAATGACCAGAACAACGTGGTCAATGCCACAGGCCAGCGGTTGATGGCGGCTTCTGTGGACTCGTCCGGCAAGGCCGATTTGACCAACTTGAACGCCTTGACCATTCCACCCAAGACCTCGGGCGAAGCGGTAGAAACCACACAAATTCAGCTGGGTCTGAACCTGCCCGCTGACTCGGCTGTGATCACGGCCGACTTTGACCGCACCAACGCCAGCACTTACAACAAAAGCACCGCACTGACGGTGTACGACAGCGGGGGTAACGGTTACTTGGCCACGGTGTATTACGTCAAGACCCAAAACGCCAGTCAGGACAGTCCCTTCTCCAAATGGCAAACTTACTTTTTTGTAGGTGACAGCCAAGTCAAGCCGGCCCTCCAACAGGCCACTGACACCGTCAGCAGCACCTTGTTTGTGAACAAATATGGCGACGTTTTGCCCAAAAACGACCCGCGCGTCATCCCCAGCTCGGGCACCACCGAGATGTACACCCTTGATCAGTTGACCGACATCCGTGCCTCCTCACCGGCCACGGCCAAGGGCAACGCTTTGACCACTGCCAACTACAACACGGGTGCATTGGTTGGCGTCACCGCTGGCGGCTCCTTGAACTTTTCGATCAAGGTTGATGGTGCAGCGGCCCCAACCCCAATCACTTACACACTTGTGGCCGGAGACTCCGATCCTGAAGTACTGG